>JBFXKR010000204.1:0-4399 GCA_050173595.1 Candidatus Berkiella sp. | reverse complement strand
GCAAAAGGTTTACCTTTACATGAAGCAAGTGCAAAGAGTTGGGTGGGTGTGTCTTTTTTAACAGGACACCAAGTATTACTTACCCCTTTAGATGAAGTACTTGAAATTATGCGTGTGCCACAGCTAGCTCCCATACCTGGCGTGAAATCTTGGTTACGCGGCATGGTGACATCACATGGTGAATTATTTCCTGTCACTGATCTTAATGGATTTTTAACAGGTAAAGTATCTGCTTTAACATCATACTCAAGAATTTTAGTGATCAAATCAAATGAAGGTACCTCAGGGATTTTAGTTGATAGAGTGCTTGGGCTACAGCGTATTGATTATAAAGAAATGACAAAAGAGGTTGCAAACCCTCCTTCTGAAATAGCCTCATTTATTACTGGGGCAATTATGAATGAACATTTAAGTCTACCTATTATTAGCTGTATAGCAATTATGAAAGATCCAAAATTTCGAGATGTTGCACAAAGAGAAATTGAATTATCACAGGTGAAAGACTAATGGCTGCTATCGATAAAGAGCTCTCGACACCTACAGGCATTAAAAAAGACTATGCTTTTGTTGGTATTTTGTTAGTTTTAAGTATCTTGTTGATGTTTCTTAATTTTTGGTATGTCAGTGTGCAAGACGAAAATGATAAGCATTATATTGCCATTGCTGGTGAATTACGTATTTTATCACAAAGCTTAGCTAAAAATGCGAGCAATGCAGCAGATGGTGTACAAGATGCTTTTGAGCTACTTCGCAATCGACGAGATGAATTTGATAATGGACTTGATACATTAATTAATGGTGATGTTAAAACGGGCTTGCCCCCAACCTCATCTGATATTAGACAACGAGAATTGTTGCGTTTAGAGGAAACTTGGAAACCGCTTAGAGAAAAGACAGATGCAATTTTAACCAGACAAAACTCTTTACTAGAGTTGCACCAAATAGCAACCAATTTAAATAAAACCATTCCACAATTACAAGTGGAGTTGGATAAAGTAATTGACATACTGCTTAAAAATAATGCACCTGGTGATCAAATTTCCGTTGCTTCTCGTGAGAAATGGATTGCTGAACGAATTATTCGCTATCTCGATAAAGTATTGCAAGGTGGCGAAGATGCTGTTGATGCAGCAGATGCATTTTCCAGACAAGCAAATCTATTTGGCAGTTATCTTAAAGGCATGCGTGAAGGCAACGCTGCATTAAGCGTGTCTAAGGTAACCGATCCAGAAGCGAGGAAAATTTTAGATTTAATCAGCGAAAAGTTTAGCTACGTTGAGGAAAATGTTCAGCAGATTATTCAAATTTCTGAGCAGTTGATGTTGGTGAGAACAGCATCATATGACATATTTTTAGGTTCGCAAACATTATTAGATCAGTCAACCGAACTGTTACGCTCATATGCAAAAGCCTCTGAAAGAAGAATGATAGGACCATTTTCTGGTTACTTTCTTGGTGGTGTATGTATTGTGCTACTTTTATGGATGTCCTATCAACTGTATTTTGATACCAAAATTAGTCTGGCACAAACCGCTTCGCAGCATCGCGCTAATAGAGCAGCAGTTTGGCGATTACTTGATGAATTAGCTAACCTTGCTGATGGTGATTTAACAGTACATGCGACTGTTGGGGAAGATATAACCGGTGCGATCGCAGAATCAGTGAACTATGCTATCAACGCATTGCGTAAATTAGTTTTCACAATTAATGATACGGCGGTTCAAGTATCTGCCTCAGCGCAAGAAGCGCAAACTACCGCACGATTATTAGCCCAAGCAAGTGAGAATCAAGCTAAAGAAATTGTGGGCGCAACGGCTGCGATTAACGCCATGGCAGCTTCTATTGAACATGTATCTGCTAATGCTACCGAAAGTACCTCGGTTGCTGAAAACTCAGTCAGTATTGCAAAAAGCGGCGTTAGCATGGTGCAAAATACCATCAGTGGTATGGAACGAATTAAAGGTCAAATTCAAGAAACCGCAAAACAAATTAAGCGTTTGGGCGAAAGCTCCCAAGAAATTGGTGATACCATTTCGATTATTGATGATATTACTGATCAAACCAATATTTTGGCCTTGAATGCGGCCATTCAGGCGGCAATGGCAGGTGAGGCTGGCAAGGGCTTTGCCGTGGTTGCAGAAGAAGTTCAACGATTGGCTGAGCGCTCAAGTTTAGCAACAAAACAAATTGAAGTACTTGTTCATGCCATTCAAAATGATACCAGTGAAACCGTTAAATCGATGGAGCAAACCACATCAGAAGTGGTGCAAGGCGCTCGCTTAGCACAAGATGCAGGTGTTGCGCTAGAAAAAATCGAGAGTGTATCACTTCATTTAGCTGAGCTGATTCAAAATATTTCAAATGAAGCAAAACAACAAGCTGTCACAGCAAGTAAGATCTCAAAAACCATGGGCGTTATTCAAGAAATCACAACACAAACAGCCTCAGGCACAATGACAACAGCGGCTTCGATTGGTCACTTGGCAGAGCTTGCGATTGAACTGCGTGATTCTGTTGCTGGATTTAAGTTGCCAGTACAAGAACATCTAGAATCTGAAGAAGAAATCCAGATGCAACCACCATCAGAAAATGAACAAGCATGGGGTCAATAATTTTAGAGGCTCTCCATGAAATTCGATGATGAACTCATTCAAATTTTTATCGAAGAAACAAATGATATTCTTGAGGCAATCAATACCAATTTAGAGAAATGGCGTAATAACACATCTGCGCTAAACTTGTTGGAACCTATTTTGCGTGAAATTCATACGCTTAAAGGGAGTGCAAGAATGATTGGCTTAAAGCCTTTAAGTGAATATGTGCACTGTCTTGAGCAGATTATTCAAAAAATTCATGCTAAAGAGCTCGAATGTTCGCTAGACGTTTTGCACGAAATTCAACGTGCGATTGATTTTCTGATTTTATACATCGAAAAACTATCAAAATCCTCTTCATTGCCAGATAATGAAATCCCCATTGGCGCGCTGAAAAAATATTTAATTCAAGCAGAGAATGAGCAAGATAGCACTGTTTTGAAAAACCAAATGATGAGCGAAAGCGTATTAGAACAAGATAATCATAAAACGAACCAAGACCAAACCACTTCAGAAGTCATTCGCGTAAAATCAGAGGTGTTGGAAGGTTTTAGTAAACTAGCAGGACAAATCAATATTTCGCGTTCACATTTAGCGCAGCAATTAGGTAAAACCCGCGAGTCGTTGGCTGAAATGTCTAAAGAAATAAAACTCGTTCAAGAGCAAATGCGTTACTTGCAAGTTAAAGCAGATACTAATTTACGTATGTATCAAACCGTGATGAGTGAAAAGGGATATGAAGAGTTTGATATATTAGAGTTTGACAGATATTCGTTTTTACAACAATCCACGCGTTTGCTAGTAGATAAATTAAATTACATCGAAGAATTAAGTGCAACAGTGTCCATTGCTGCGCGAAGTTTTGAGAGCATGTTAGTAGAGCAAGGCAGGGCAGCAAGAAGCTTAGAAGAAGGTATAACGCATGCGCGGATGATTTCTTTAGAGAGCATTGTACCAAGATTAAAAAGAATTGTTAGGCAAGTATCCGATGAGCTAAAAAAAGAAGTTCATTTAGTTTGTCCAAAAGCACAAGGAGAGGTGGATAGAAAAATTCTAGAGCGTTTGATTCCTGGTATTGAACATATGGTACGTAATGCAATTGACCATGGTATTGAATCACCACAAGTGAGAAAAGAACTAGGGAAACCAGAGCACGGGGTTATTACCATTTCGATGTATCGCCAAGGTAATGAAATTTTTATTGAATTAAGTGACGATGGTCAAGGAATAGATCTTGATAAAATTAGAAAAAAAGCTATCCAAAGAAAGTTATGGCCAGCAGAATCTCCTATGTCAGTTGATGATGCCATCCAAATTATTTCCTTGCCCGGATTTAGTACTAAAGAGGTAGTCACACCTATCTCGGGTAGAGGGCTTGGTATGGATGTGGTAAATGCTGAGATTAATAAATTAGGGGGAATTTTACAAGTAAGCACACGACAACATGTTGGGACATTTTTTACAATTTCGTTGCCCTTCAGTTTATCGTTAAGCCAAGCATTGATCTTAAATGTAGGCTTGCAAACATATGCGATCCCGCTTACGCACCTTGCAGGTATCATTCGACTTTCTCAGGTAGAGCTTCTTGAGAAATTCTCAAGTGAAAATGCACAAATAAATTATGCTCAAACAACCTATCATCTGTTTTATCTTGCGCAAATATTAGGTGAGAAAAAATGGAAAAATAACGAAAATGAAAACGATTTATTGCCTGTGGTATTTTTACAGTCGGAAAAAGAAAAAATTGCCCTTGTTATTGACAAACTTATAGGAAGTCGCGAAATCGTTATTAAACCTGCAGGGCT
>JBFXKR010000203.1:0-4403 GCA_050173595.1 Candidatus Berkiella sp. | reverse complement strand
GGTGGCCAACGGGTTTAGAGCCCGAGCATGTTGATAGACTTCGCGAGAATATTGATTTAGGTGAAGCTGATTATGATCTCAAATGGCAAGAATATTTGCAGGTACAGTACAAACCGACGCGTCGCGGGTTGTTTTATAACTATATCGGGGAGTTCATCAGCAATTTAATTTTTGGTAAACCTAAAATGGTACCTGCGCGATTAGCGGTTATTGTCCACCCACATCCAAATAAAGAACAATGGATGAATAATCTTAAAGAAGCAAGCGCTGAATATGCGCAAGCTGAAATCAATTTTCAAAGAAATGAAGTAGCACTTAAAAAATGTTCATTAGATATATTCTTGATTGAATCAAAACTGAATCATACCTCAGAAAGTCTTTTTGAGTATGTTCTTACTCAATTTGATCAGAATTATAGAGCTCAAAAGCAAGAAAAATTAAAGCAAAAATTGAAAGATAAAGAAGAACTTTTTCAAAAATTAGCTTTAAACAAATCTCAATTGCTTTCTTTAAGAAAGGCCCATCAATCAAAGGTCCATGATCTCGAGCGAGGATTTTATAAAGAAGTGGCTACTATTGGACTTGAGCCTACCGAAACTGTCTTTTTACCCATTCAGGGTATTCATGGTGAGGTAGGATTAGACTGTGAGCAATTATTAAAATCAATGAGAAGCCTCATCGAAAGTAAAGCAAAGTTTGATTTTCAAGACTGCAATTGCAGCTCAACAATTTATGATATTTTAATGTCAAGTATTCAATCACTGGGGGCGCTATGTGGTCAGTTGCCATTTTCCATGATACATACCCCAGACAGTTTAAGCGTGTTTTCAGAAAGCTTGCAAAAAATGCTTCAAGAAGCTCGTTTTGTGAAAGTAAATGAGCAACTTCAACCACAGCCTGATGCAACAAATTTAGTGATAGGTTCGACATTTATTCCTCAAAATCAAACAACCCAAACCATTTGTGCTAACGATAACTTAGATACACCAACATGCTTTAAAAAAGGTAAGGTACTTAAAAAACACTAAGCAATTATTCATGGCTTACCGTCAGAGAATAACTGATGATATGATAAACGAAATAATCTTTAGCGAGTTAGAACAAAAACTATGAAGCACAAACCAAAAAACAATGATAAAAAAGTATGGGTTGAGGTTGAGGTTAACAAATACACTGATGGGATCACGGTTTTTAGAGGTCAAATGCATAAATCTGATCTTGAGGCGTGGTCTAGAGGTGAATTAGCCGAGTCTGCACTCAAACTTGAAAATACATACTGGTTTCTTGAAGATAATATCTGTGTGCTTGGAAAAGGGGACGATAACGCACGTCAATATACGGGAGATACTTACCTGCGCGCAGATACCATTATGTTAATCTTTGCCTTGAAAGATGACAGTTTCCCTACTCATGCATTGCCGAATATCGACAATATCTTTCCATTTCCGGGAAGAGGGGGTAAGTAAGTGTCTTTAAAAGTCATTCACTCATCCAGTGCGCCAAGCGCAGTTGGGCCATATTCTCAAGCGATTCAAGCCGGTAACCTCATATTTCTATCAGGGCTTGTTGGTCTTGATCCTAAAACATCTGACTTAGTTTCTGGTGGTTTTCATAAAGAATTACAGCAAATATTTAATAATTTGCAGGTGATGCTCATTGCAGCAAATGCAACCATTAATCAAATCGCAAAAATAACCGTTTACTTAACGAGCATGAATGATTTTTCAGTCTTAAATGAGATGATGAGGGAAAATCTAAAAGAACCATTTCCGGCGCGTACTACGGTGATGGTTGCTGCCTTACCAAAAAATGCAGTTGTTGAGTTTGATGTTGTTGTTTGTGTATAAACAAGAGGCATTATTTAAAGAGCTGAGACAGCCAATATTTGGGTAACTTTCTTTTTTGCTTGCTAGAAGATTGTATTGGTGTTTAGAGAAGTCCATGTTATCTTTTGCGCCTTAAATTATTAGCTGAGATTAATTAATTTGAATAACTTAATTTTTTCACTCAGTCAAACATTTCGAATTCAAAAAGCATTGTTACTTATCTCAATCAGTAGTATTGGGTTAAAGGAGACTAACGCGTGAGCTGGAAGATTCTCGATTTTCTTAAGCCCGCACCTTATCAGCCAATCACTCTATGCCCGGCCGACATTGATCGTGAATATCGTCATTGGCGCTTTCGAATCTGCTACTCAATTTTCTTTGGTTATGCTGTTTTTTATTTTACGCGCAAAAGTTTTACCTTTGCCATGGCACCCATGGCAAGTGACTTGGGGTTCAGCAAAGCTGATCTTGGTCTTATCGGCTCTATCTTATATATCAGTTATGGCATCAGTAAATTTATCAGTGGCATGATGTCAGATAGATCAAACCCGCGTTACTTCATGGCAACAGGCCTTATCATCACAGGCTTGCTTAATATTTGCTTTGGGATGAGCTCTTCACTTTGGGTGCTTGCCTTCTTTTGGGGATTAAACGGATGGTTTCAAGCATGGGGCTGGCCAGCTTGTTGTAAACAACTTAATTATTGGTTTGATCAATCTGAGCGTGGGTTGTGGTACAGCATCTGTAGTACGTCACATAACCTAGGCGGTGCGCTTATTCCAATTTTGGCGGCATTATGCTGTGAGCTGCTAGGTTGGCGCTATGCCATGTTCGTCCCAGCCATTTTTAGTATCATCATGGGTGTTATCTTAATAAATCGTTTGCGTGATGTGCCAAGAACCTTAGGCTTGCCTGCAGTTGAAGACTACAAAAATAAATCTCAACAAAAGTTTGATGAACCTGTAGAAACTAAACACTCCTTATTGTCTATTCGCGACATTATGTTCAAGCAAGTTTTAAATAATAAGTATGTGTGGATATTTTCTTTATCTTACTTTTTTATTTATGTTGTTCGAACAGCTATTAATGATTGGACTGTCTTTTATTTAACAGAATCAAAAGGCATGTTACCCATGTTGGCTAGCACCGGCGTAACATGGTTTGAAGTTGGTGGTTTTATTGGTATGATAGCCGCGGGTTGGGGCTCTGATTACATTTGGAAAGGTAACAGAGTACCTGTGATGGTTATCTGTGCTGTAGGGTTGATAATTTCTTTGTTCGCCCTTATGTTTGTTCCAGAAAACCATGCCTTTTTGGACATGTTGTTTCTCGCACTGATTGGTGCGTTTGTATTTGGGCCTCAAATGATTGTTGGGCTTGCAGCAGCAGAGTTTGTAGATAAAAGAGCAGCTGCTACCTCAAACGGATTTGCAGGGACCTTAGGATATTTTGGTGCAGCAACCGCCGGATATCCCATTGGCATCATGATTGATGCATATGGTTGGCAAGGATTCTTTATTTCATTGCTTGCTAGTTCAAGCGTGATATTTTTAATGTTGGTTCCATTGTGGTCAACCCATGATCGCAAACAGGATGAAAATAAACTAGGATGGTCTTCAAAACGTACCATCGAAGAAACATAAGTTAAAAGGAGGTTAGTTAAAGTTGAAAAAGGGATCTCATTGCTAAATAAATATAATTACTAAAGCTGTATTTTTGTTGTACTTAAGAGGTTGATGATGAAGACGTATTATCTTGTTACAGGAAATGATATTAAAGTTAAAAATGAAGACGGTAGCTTAAATAATCTCGCTAAGGATGACATTCTGGGTACCCTAGATTACACCCCAAGCGATGCTAAAGATGATGAAGCCTACATCGTTTTTGATAACCTCGAAACAGCTGTACAAGTTGCAATTGATGATCAAGAAGCTCATCCCAAAGAAGCATTCCCTATTATGATGCTTAGAGTTAAAGATGATGCCAACCTTATAAATATCAAAGTTGATAAAGAATTCAATGAGGTTGCTAGAGGTGGATTCAAAGCAATTGAAGTGCTCGCAAACAAAGTTGAGTTTATTAGCGCGTCTTTAAAACACTATTCACCAGAAATTGCTGATGTTGTGTTCGATGCTGATCTTTATAAAGAAGTGCAAGCAGCAAATGCGCCTGCAGTTGATCCTGCACCAGCAGAGCCAGCAAATCCAGAACAACCTGCGCAAACAGCTTCTAAGCTTGGTGCATTCTTAGATATTTTAAAGAAAATGTCACCAGTTTTTGCAATCGGTACGGTTGGCGCTGGTTTCTGGGGAAGCGGTGCTATTCCAGGTGTTGCAAATTTAGTTTCAAATATCATCGGTGTTACCATTCCTATGGTTGGCACGGCAGGCATTATCTCCCAGGTAGCTATCGCAGCTGCTGTTGGTGCATTAGCTTATGGTGCTGCTCTTGGCGCATGGACAGTTGGTAAAGCAGCATACAATGCTGGTTCAACAGCGTTAGCTAACCGTAAAGCTGCTAAATCCGCAAAAGCTCAATACGAAGCAGACAAGTCTGCTGCTGCTAAAGATGTGAGTG
>JBFXKR010000202.1:0-4416 GCA_050173595.1 Candidatus Berkiella sp. | reverse complement strand
GAGCAAGCCCTCAAATGTGTGTAATTACCTACAAAAAAAATTGTTAAAACAACTATAGCAAAGAGTTGATCAAACTTAAATTCATCTCAGTAGAATAAGGGTTTATCTAACTTAATTAATTTCATTCATTGCTCTTATCTAAATACCTTTCTTTATAATTTGGACAAATCTACGTATTGATGTGCTATTGCTTTTGAACGCAGCGGCAGGGGTCCCACGGGGGGGATGGGTGCAGCAAGTACAAATGCAATAGCACAGCAAGTTCAAACAAATTTGATCAAGGTCTATGGAATGCTATTTAGAAAGCCCTGATGAAGGAGCTTCACTTTGGCGTTGAGTTCATCGAGGGTACCCGAGTTTGGCAAGATTGTGTGCGCTATCTTAAGCCGCTCTTCTTGGGTCACTTGAGATTGAAGCATTTTATCTATGAGGGTGTCGGTCGATTTATCTCGAATGCTTATTCTATGCTTTTGCAAAGAAGGTGTGGTTTGTACAACAATGACATGATGAAGCAAGTCTTGATAGGCCGCATAATTTTCTGCGAGTAAAGGGATAACAACGATACAATAAGGATAAGTTACCTCTTTAATTTGTTGCTTTATCCTAGTACGTATCTCAGGATGAAGTAAATTTTCAAGCCATTTTCTTTCAAGCGGATTTTCAAAAATGATTTCTCTTAGAGCGCTTCTATTGAGTTCGCCATTTTCTAATAGAATTTGTGTGCCAAAATGTTCAACGATTTTGCTAAGCGCAGGGCTATTTTGAGTAACTAATGATTTGGCAATAACATCGGCGTCGATAATTGGAACACCAACTTGTTTAAAGAAATCAGCCGCAGCTGTTTTGCCAGCGCCCAAGCCCCCAGTTAAGCCAATAATATAGGTCATGCTAAGCCAAAAAATGAAAGATAGACATGCTGCAGCTTATCACCCCACAACAGGGCAATCCATCCTGCAAATGCTAAAAAGGGGCCAAAAGGGATAGGTTGATGCCTTTTATGGCCTTTAGCGACGATAAGGGTAATGCCAACTAGGGCACCAGTAAACGAGGAGAGTAAAATAATGGTTGGTAAAGCCTGCCAACCTAACCATGCACCCAGCATGGCAAGTAATTTAAAGTCGCCTTGTCCCATGCCATCTTTACCAGTAATGAGTTTAAAAGCCCAATAGATTGTCCACAAAAATAAATAGCCTGCAATCGCGCCAATAATAGCATCGTTTAAGGGGCTAAAGAGCCCCTGGATATTGATGAGCAATCCTAACCAAAGAACAGGTAAAGTGATATCATCCGGTAAAATCTGATGTTCGATATCAATGGCACTTAACACTATCATTGACCAAGTTAACAGCAGAGCAAATAAAGTAGGTAGTGAAAAACCGAAAAAGAAAGCCACAATAACTGAGCAAACCATGGTAAGGATCTCAAGCAGTGGATAACGCCAAGAAATTCCTTTTTGGCAGTGTCGGCATCGTCCTCTTTGTATTAAGAAACTTAAAACAGGTATATTTTCGGTCGCGCTGATAAGATGTTGGCAATGGGGGCATCTTGAACGAGGTGTAATTAAGTTAAATTTTTCACTATTGTTAGGGTTAATGGGTTGGCCATCATGTTCGTTTAGATAATCATAACACTGCGTACGCCACTCACGATGCAACATAATAGGTAATCGAAAAATAACAACATTGAGAAAGCTGCCCACCATTAAGCCAAGTAAGGCAATAGTGCCTAAAAATGCCTCTGGAGACATTTTAATATACGACAACCATTCCATGGCAATCCTTAAATAACTGAACCCAACTTAAAGATAGGTAAGTACATAGCGATGACTAATCCACCAACTAAAACACCCAATACAGCCATAATCAAGGGTTCAAGCAGACTGCTTAGACCATCTACGGCTGCATCGACTTCCTCTTCATAGATAGAAGCAATTTTAGATAACATGGCATCAAGTGCACCAGATTCCTCACCAATGGCCACCATTTGAATCACCATATTGGGGAAAATTCCTGAGTTTCGCATGGCTAATTGCATTTGAGAACCCGTAGAAACTTCATCTTTAATTTTTAAAACAGCATTGGTATAGATGATATTACCTGTTGCACCAGCTACTGAGTCAAGTGCTTCAACTAATGGAACACCAGCGGCAAAAGTGGTTGATAAGGTGCGTGCAAATCGCGCAATAGCCGCCTTATGCAAAATATTACCAACAACGGGAACTTTTAGTATTAATTTATCAATGGTATTTTGAACTTTAGGATATTTTCGCTTGGAATAAGACAGACCCCAAATTGCGATAATAACGAAGCCTAAAAATATCCACCAATATTTTTGAACTATCCCGGATAAGCCTATCACCATTTTAGTGAAAGCAGGTAAATCTGCGCCAAATCCTTTGAAAAGTTGTTCAAATTGAGGTACAACAAAGATCAAAAGGATGGCTGTGACAATAATAGCAACGACCATCACTGCTGTAGGGTAAAACAAAGCCTTTTTTATTTTCTTTTTGAGAGATTCGGTTTTTTCCTTATATGTTGCTATTCTATCAAGCATGGTTTCTAATGAGCCTGAAGCTTCACCAGCATTGACGAGATTGCAAAATAATTGATCAAAATATAAAGGATGAAGTTTAAGCGCTTCTGAAAAAGAACGGCCTGCTTCAACATCTGCTTTAATACTAAGCACAAGATCTCTCATCGATTCATTGTCAACGCCTTTGGCAACAATATCTTGAGCTTGTACTAAGGGAACGCCAGCAGACATCATGGTTGCCATCTGACGGCTAAAATAACAAATCTCAGCAGCGGTTATTTTCTTTTTGCGTTTTGTGAATATTGATAAAGATCGCTTTTTAACTCTGATAGGATTCAATCCTTGCCGGCGCAGATCAGCTTTTGCCAAAGTCAGATTTTGCGCTGATATTTCACCTTTTACTTTTGCACCTTGATTATTAGTGCATTCATAGGTAAAGGTAGAAAGTTCGACAGCTTTTTTTGCTGCTGGCATGGTTTATTCCTTGGTTACTCTAGAGATTTCTTCTAGACTCGTTAATCCTATTTTCACCTTATTTAAGCCGGCGCGTCGCAAGGTAATGCAGCCTTCTTTAATCATTTGCTCTTCAATATCAAATGCATTACCGCCAGACATAATTATTTTACCAATCGCTTCAGAAACAGGCATGACTTCATATAACCCTACGCGACCTTTAAAGCCTTTATTACATTGGTCACACTCTTTGGGCTCATAGACTTTAAAATCTTCTTTTAACTCTTCTTCAGTAAAGCCTGCTTCTATCAGGGCTTCATGAGGTAGTTGTACAGCAACTTTGCAATGCGTGCATAATCTTCTGGCAAGACGTTGTGCGATAACAAGCGTAACAGAGGTTGCCAAATTAAATGATTCAATCCCCATGTTTATCATACGGGTTAAGGTTTCTGGCGCACTATTGGTATGCAATGTTGATAACACCATATGTCCTGTTTGCGCAGCTTTAACAGCTATTTCTGCCGTTTCTAAATCTCGTATTTCACCGACCATGATAATATCTGGATCTTGGCGTAAAAATGCACGTAAAACACTTGAAAAGGTTAAACCAGCTTTGGGATTGATATTGACCTGATTGATTCCAGGAAGATTAATTTCAACGGGATCTTCTGCTGTTGAGATGTTAACTTCACTGACGTTTAAAATATTTAATGCCGTATATAAAGAAACGGTTTTACCACTCCCTGTAGGACCCGTAACTAATACCATACCTTGTGGGCGGTGTATTGACTGAAGAAATAGTTTCTTTTGAAATTCTTCATAGCCAAGAGCATCGATACCCATTTTGGCAGAGGAAGGATCTAAAATACGCATTACAATCTTTTCACCAAATAATGTTGGGCAAGTGCTCACACGAAAATCGATAGCGCGATTTCGAGAAAGCTTCATTTTAAAACGCCCGTCTTGTGGTATGCGTCTTTCAGAAATATCAAGCCGTGACATTACTTTCAATCTGGCAGCAAGTCTAGGTGCTAAATTAACTGGAGGCGCTGCAAATTCAGCTAAGATCCCATCTTGACGCAATCTGACACGGTAAGTTTTTTCATAAGGTTCAAAGTGAATATCCGATGCCCCTTTATTAATGGCATCAAGTAGTACTTTATTTACAAATCGTACAATTGGCGCATCGTCAACATCTGAGTCAGCATCATCTTCCATTTTGTCGATATCTTCAGAACTTGAGATATCCAAGTCATCTAAATCAGAATCTTGAAAATTTGATAAAGCTGAGCTGTCTTTATCAGATAGAATTTTTTCTATGGTTTCAACTAGCTTTGATTCTTCAACTAAAATGGCGTCTGTTGCTACGCCCGCGTGAAACTTAAACTCATCTAAGGCTTCTAAGTTTGTGGGATCAGAAATAGCAACATA
>JBFXKR010000201.1:0-4432 GCA_050173595.1 Candidatus Berkiella sp. | reverse complement strand
AACGCTGCGCAGGAAAAGCCATTCGCTAATTACCCCACAATATAAAAATGCCCCAAACGACATAAACAAATAAAGCTAACAAGATAATGGCTTGAAACACATATCTTATTAACAAAGGTTTGACATTGTCTGTTAAAACTGTACAAAGACCAATCCAAGCATGATATGCAATACTAATCAGTGCAAACAAAGTGCTTTGTTGCATCACCCTTGAAGAAAATAAGGCTTGCCAATATGCATAGGTGAATGTAGGATGACGTGCAATAAAGGCAAATAAAAATATAGTGTAAGCTGCTAAAAGTATGGCGGAAAAACGTTGTATCAACCAATCACGGGATCCATTCGCGCTTGACATGCTACCCCCAGTACCAAAAAGCGCCAATAAAAGCGGCAAGAGAAAAAACGATGACTAATCTTGCTCCCCAACGACCCGAGCAAAGTGAATCGCCAATATGTACATCCATTAAAAGGTGTCTGATTCCAGCAAACAGATGAAAAATCATCGCACCAATTAATGCCCAGACAAATACTTGCACGGCGGGTGTTGACCATGCATCTTTCACTTGAGCTAAACCTTCAGGCGAAGCCAGTGAACGCCCTAAAGCATTTAATAGAAATGGAATGAGTAAGAAAACTACAACGCCTGAGATCCGATGCATAATAGATACAACGGCCATAACAGGTAATCGAATTGTTAAAGGATTAATATTGATTGGTCTGTTAGTCTTCAACTTAACTCCCTGTCTTGTTGTCCCTTTTGAAAAATTTACCACATTATAGTCATGTTACATTCAATTTTGCATCCTTCTTCACAGCCTTTGCATCCTTTAACCGCTTTGGCGTGCTTTATGTAAGATCAGCTGTTGCTAAGAGCAAAACTTATTTAGCAAATTTTCTGGCTTATTAAAATCCAGTCTTCCAAAAAGTATATACTCTACCTATTATATGTACCCTTACTCAAATCAGATCATCATAGGAGCTCCCATGGATAAAGAGGTTGCCAAACTAACTGTGCCAGGCAAAGAGCCATTAGATCTTCCTGTCATTAAAGGCACCATGGGCCCTGATGTACTGGATATAGGCGCACTGAGCAAAGTTGATCTGTTTACTTTCGATCCTGGTTTTCGCTCAACAGCGTCATGTGAATCAAAAATTACTTTTATTGATGGTAACAAAGGTATTTTGTTGCACCGAGGTTATCCCATCGAACAATTAGCTGATCAATCGGATTTTCTTGAAGTGTGTTATTTACTTCTTTTTGGGGAATTGCCACAACAAGCTCAAAAAGACAAATTTATTTCTAAATTAAAAAATCACACCATGATCCACGAACAACTGATAAAGTTTTATAGCGGCTTTCGAAGAGATGCCCATCCCATGGCCATTATGTGTGGCGTTGTTGGGGCATTATCTGCTTTTTATCACGACTCCTTAGATATTCATAATGAAGAGCATCGTGAAACAGCGGCCTTAAGATTAATTGCTAAAATGCCAACGCTTGCTGCAATGAGTTATAAATATTCTATTGGCCAACCTTTCGTGCCGCCATTAAATAAAATGAGCTATGCTGAAAACTTTTTATATATGATGTTTTCCGTGCCAAGCCAAGAATATGTAACTAATCCAGTTCTAGTGCGAGCAATGGACAGGATTTTTATTTTACATGCCGATCACGAGCAAAACGCCTCTACCTCAACAGTGAGACTCGCTGGCTCTTCCGGCGCCAATCCTTTTGCCTGTATCGCAGCGGGTATTGCAGCTTTGTGGGGACCTGCTCATGGCGGTGCCAATGAAGCCGTACTTTCCATGTTACAAGAAATTTCTGATGTGAAAAATATTCCAAAGTTTATCGAAAAAGCAAAAGATAAAAACGATCCATTTCGTCTCATGGGATTTGGTCATCGTGTCTATAAAAACTTTGATCCGCGCGCCACGGTTATGCGCAAATCTTGTTACGAAGTGTTGGATGAGCTTGGCCTACATGATGATCCCTTATTTTCCATTGCGTTAAAATTAGAAGAGATTGCTTTAAAAGATCCTTACTTTATCGAAAAGAAACTCTACCCTAATGTCGATTTTTATTCTGGGATTATCTTACGTGCATTGGGTATCCCCACCAATATGTTCACCGTTATCTTTGCACTAGCGCGCACGGTTGGCTGGATTGCACATTGGAATGAAATGTTAGGCTCTCCGGATCAAAGCATTAATCGTCCAAGACAACTTTATACCGGGCATGTGACAAGAGATTTTATTGATGTCTCCAAACGCTAAAGGCATTCTCATTACCGGTGGGGCAGGTTATATCGGTAGCCATATTGTCAAAGCTTTAGTTGAAGCGAAACACCCCAATGTGGTTGTTATTGACAATTTGTCTACCGGATTTGCTGATAGCTTGCCTGAGAATGTAAAATTAGTTGCTGGCGATATTTTAGATCCTAGCCTCTTAAACCATACTATTGAAAATGAAAATATCGATACTGTGATTCACCTTGCAGCAAAGACTGTGATCCCAGAATCTATCGCACATCCACAAGTCTATTATGAAAACAACACGGTTGGTACGCTAAATTTGCTCAATGCCTGTATTAAACATAAAGTCTCGCATTTTATTTATTCATCCACCGCGGCAGTTTATGGGAATACCTCTTTAGAGAAGATTAGCGAAGATCATCCAACGATGCCAACCAATCCTTATGGACACTCAAAATTAATGAGTGAGCAAATTTTAAAAGATATTGCTAAACAATACCCTTTAAAATACACCATCTTACGTTACTTTAATGTGGCAGGCGCGGCTATTGATGGCAGTATTGGTCAACGCACCCCTAAAGCAACACATTTGGTAAAGGTTGCCGCACAAACTGCCTGCAAAGAACAACCCACCCTCTTCATTTTTGGAGATAACTATCCAACGCCTGATGGCACCTGTATTCGAGATTTTATTCACGTAAGTGATTTAGCACAGGCTCATCTTGATGCATTAAGCTATTTGCAAAAAGGGGGAGAGTCTTGCATTCTAAATTGTGGATATGGTCATGGGTTTAGTGTTAAAGAAGTTGTTAAAGCGATTGAGCAAATCACCAAACAACCGCTGCCTATTTCTATTGCCAAAGCGCGAGAAGGCGATCTTCCCTGCGTTATCGCTGACAATAACAAAATTAAACAGCGACTTCATTGGAAACCTCAATTCGATGATATCTCGCTCATTGTTAAGACAGCTTTACAGTGGGAAGAGAAACTTCTAAATACCTTTCACGACAATTTGGACAAATCTAAGCATTGATGTGTTATTGCATTTGTACTCGCTGCACCCATCCCCCCGTGGGACCCCTGCAGCTGCGTTCAAAGCAATAACACATCAAATGCAAAATAATTATATCAAGGTCTATTGAATGCTATTTAATGAACATTAAAACACATCTTTTCAGTTGGCGGACACAGTTTTTGTGACAGCTTTGTTTGTTTTTAAGAAACCCATCCAATTAATAAAAGTGTAACCCTTACTAGGGCGACAATAGGTTTCTTTAATGAAAAACACCGACAGCAAAACTGACAAGGCTATTAAAACAATAATAAACGTAAAGGCAAATCGATAATCGCTTGTCGTCAGGCTTGTTGTGCTATTTCGAAAACTTAACAAGCCCCCAACGACTGGTGCATTGATAGACATCAATAAGGTAATCATCGCGTTATTAAAGCCAAGACCAATAGCTAAATAAGCTTTGCTACATTGCTCTGCCATAATCGCAAAACCAATGCTTTGTCCTGCAGCACCAAAACCTAACATAAAGAATGCTACTGTTAAAACCCCTTTTGATACTGGGAAGTGTACGATAGTGATAAATGAAAGCAGGCAACTTATTGCTGCAAATACCATAACGAGCTTTCTTCGTTTGAACAGATCGGACAAGGATCCTAAAACAGGGCTACCAATAGCACAACCAATCCACCCCATTGTGATCATATAAGATGAGAAATTTGAACTATAACCAACCGTTTCTATAAATACTTTACCTTCATTTTCGGCTAAATATTCTAAGGTGAAATAGACTAAAGCAGAATAAAGCGCAATTAACCAAATTTGGCGTTGCGATAATAACTGCTTTAAATTCTTTGTAATGGGTGTTTTTTTAGAAATGATTCTAAACTTTTGAGAATTAGCTTGACTGTCTTTAACACAAAACAACACTAAAGCAGTTAGCGCAACGCCCGCAATACCCAAAGCAAACATCACAATACGCCAATCAATGTGATTGCTTAAAACATAACTGTTAAGAGGGCCTGCGGCAGCCATGGGGCCCATTAATCCAATAAATTGCGATAAACCAATGAGGAATCCATAATGCTTCTTTGGCATCCAATCGTACACAGAAATCAACAAGCAAACAAAACCAAACGATGAACCTAAGCCCATTAACATTCTGATAAC
>JBFXKR010000200.1:0-4457 GCA_050173595.1 Candidatus Berkiella sp. | reverse complement strand
GTTGCCAATCAAACCACAAAGAGACATCGGCGGCAAAATACCACAGCACTAAAGTCATCACGCTATTGGCAATCAATAGACGTAGCAAAAAGGCTTTCCAACCTTGCACAGGAACATAATATTATTCTTTGAGTAAAACAAACAACAATAAACTCACATTAATCACTGATGAAAGGGTAGACGCCAGCGCTAACCCCGCATGTGCTAGCGGCCCAATTAATAATCCATTGAACACTACATTAGCTATCATAGCGACAATGGCAATTTTGACTGGCAACTTGGTATTTTGCCTTGCATAAAAAGCACTGACTAATACCTTAACAGCCAAAAAGAACACCAACCCTAAAGACAGCGCAATTAAGCTGCGAGAGGCCATGATGACATCATGCGGTGTGAACTCTCCATATTGCAATAATGTGGCCAACATTGGGCCTGATAACATCACTAAACCAATGGTGCAAGGTATGCCAATCAGTAGTATCCATCTTAATGCCCAATCAACACTTGCTGAAAAACCGGTATGACTACTTTTAGCATATTGTTGTGATAAGTGTGGCAACACGACTGTTGCTAAGGCAACGCCAAACATGCCGATTGGAAATTCAAGTAATCTGTCAGAAAAATATAACCAGGTTAAACTACCCACCGGCAAAAATGAGGCAAATATAGTATCTACCAATAGATTTATTTGCATCACTGAGGCCCCAATAATGGCGGGTGTCATCAAGGTTAAAACCCGCTTCACACCAGGTGATTGCCAATTTAATTTAAAGCTGGGGAATAAAGCTAATTTTGACAAAAAGGGCGCTTGAAATAAAAGTTGAGCAATACCCGCCACCATCACGCCCCATCCTAAAGCGTATATGGGTTCAACAAAATAAGTGCTGCAAAAAAAAGCTGCAATAATTAAGCTTAAATTCAATAACACAGGTGTAAACGCAGGGATGGCAAATTTGCCATGCGCATTTTGTACACCTGCGGCAAAGGCAGTAAGTGAAATAAAGAAAATATAAGGAAAAGTAATTTGCAATAAATGCGTCGCCATTGAAAAGCGCGGATCTTTGGTATCAAAGCCTGGAGCAAATAACCAAACCAATATAGGTGCGCACACAACCCCAATGATGGTGACTAAAATCAACACAACCGTTAAAGCACCAAACACATTATCAACCAGGGATTTCACTTCTTGTGGCGTTTTGTTGGTGCGATATTCTGAAAGCACTGGCACAAAGGCTTGTGAAAACGCCCCTTCAGCAAAAAGGCGGCGCATAAAGTTTGGGATTTTAAAAGCGAGCAAAAAGGCATCCATACCTGGGCTGGCCCCAAATACACTCGCCATCACCATATCGCGAATGAATCCGACAATACGGGACATAAAAGTCATAAAGCTTACTATAGCAGTCGATTTAAATAGCTTATTTGCCATCTTCTTTTTGCCACTTTACCCAAAACATTGACATCACCCACTAAAATGAGGATTATTGCAAATTTTATCTCGTCTGTAACGAAAAGAAGGAATATTCCCTTGGCAAATACCAAACAAGCTCTGAAGCGTTCACGCCAAGCTGAAAAACATCGCGTCCAAAACAAATGGCAAGTATCCCGAATGAACACTTTCATAAAACGTGTATTGGTTGCCATTGAAAGCAAAGATGTCAGTGCAGCTAAAACAGAATACAAAAATGCCGTCAGCCTGATTGATAAAATGGCTAACAAGGGCTTAGTGCATAAAAACAAAGCTGCTCGCCATAAAAGTCGTCTCAATAAGCACATTGCTGCTTTAGCCTAAAAGCGGGCTTAGCTTTGCTGGCCGGCAAGTCCGGCCTACGCTATATTTCTAATTCCTCAATTTCTTCTTGCACATCTTGCTCAAGTTGCCAGAGGTCTTTGGGCTGATTTTGCAAAAAGCTCATGACATCTTCACATAAGGGTGTCGTACCTGTTTTCGCTAAGGCAGAAATCGCATAGTAAGGCACATCTTTGCCCAAGCGTTTGACAATGTCAGCCACCCTGTTGGCAGCCTCATCTTTTGTATAACAATCTGTTTTATTAAAAATAAGCCATCGCGGCTTTTGTAAAAGCGCTTCACTAAAGGCACCTAATTCATATTCAATCGCGCGAATATTATCTACGGGATCGGAGCCATCAAGCGGCATGAGCTCAACTAAATGCAAGAGTAAGGTGGTTCTACTTAAATGCTTTAAAAATTGTATGCCAAGCCCCTTGCATAGCGCAGCGCCTGGCACAACGCCTGGAATATCAGCAACTACAAAACGTCGCTGTCCACTGAGCGCAACGATGCCCAAATGTGGATGCAATGTGGTAAAAGGATAATCTGCCACTTTTGGCTTAGCACTTGAAATGGCGCTGATAAAAGTTGATTTGCCAGCATTAGGAAGCCCTAATAAGCCAACCTGCGCCAACAGTTTAAGCTCTAATTGCAATTCCCTAGATTCGCCTTCTTTTCCTTGCGTTGTGTGTCTTGGCGCACGATTTGTTGCACTTTTAAAATTAACATTTCCCAAACCACGACGGCCGCCCTTGGCTACCAATAGACGCATGCCTGGCGTAATTAAATCGCCTAGGATTTCTTGGGTATGCAGATCACGCACTTGTGTGCCCACAGGCACGCTGATAAGACAATCTTCGCCATCTTTTCCGCTGCATTGGCGTTTAGCGCCCGCTTCGCCGCTTTGGGCTTTAAATTGGGTTTGGTAGCGAAAATCAATCAATGTGTTGAGATTAGATTCGGCCTGCAAATAAACACTGCCGCCTTTTCCACCATCGCCACCATCTGGCCCACCCATGGGAACATATTTTTCACGCCTAAAACTTGCAGAGCCATCGCCTCCTTTACCGGCATGCACTTTTATAATGGCTTCATCTACAAATTTCACGATATATCCAACCTTTTAAAAAGCAAAAAACCCCAATGAAGGGGTTTTTATTTAATAACCTTGCCACTTGCGGCTAGGTTATTGTGCTGTTTGAATTTCTTCAGGAATGATGTTCACAGTATGGCGAGATTTTGCGCCTTTAACAGTGAATTCAACACGCCCTGAGGTCTTTGCAAACAGAGAATTATCTTTACCCATACCAACAAACATACCCGCATGAAATTTTGTTCCACGTTGGCGAATGATGATGCTGCCTGCTTTGACTAATTCACCACCATAACATTTAACCCCAAGGTATTGCGGATTAGAGTCACGACCGTTTCTTGTACTACCACCGGCTTTCTTATGTGCCATTACTCACCTCGATTAAATTTTAGTGATTTCAACTTCTGTGAAATCTTGACGATGCCCTTGCTTACGACGATAGCCTTTACGACGTCTCATTTTAATGATGGTGACTTTATCGCCACGACCATGCGAAAGGATCTTGGCTGTCACTTTGGCATTACCTATTAAGGGCGCGCCGACTTGAACCTTGTCGCCATCGGCGAGTAAGAGTACATCACCTAATTCAACTGACTCTCCTGGCTCACCAGCTATTTTTTCGAATTTAAACCGTTGGCCAACTTTGACACGGTGCTGCTTGCCCCCTGCGCGGATAATGGCATAGGCATTTTGAGTACTCACGCTTTCGCTCCTCGTTAAACTTAATTCTTTGTGTTGGCTGACATTTTTTGAGAAATTGTTTGCCAAGCCAGCATAAAAACCTATGAACCATAGGTAAGGGGAGCAATTTTACGTTATTCACAAGGGATTAATCAAGTGCCGCCATTCTAAGTAAACCCCAATCTGTGCTATCCCTTTGTTCTACTTGCCTTATTAGTCCCAACGCGGTACAAAGCAGACTTTAATTTAAAAGTAAAACCTATGCCATTTGCTGCTATCACGGCCCTTTTGCAAACTGAATTACAGGCGATGAATGAAACTATCATTCGCTCCCTGGAATCCCAAGTGCCTGTGATTAACAAAATCAGCCATTATTTAATCCAAAGCGGTGGCAAACGCATTAGGCCGTTAGTTGTTTTACTTACATCTAGAGCATGCCAAGCGCCGCTCGATCAGGCGATCACCATGGCTGCCATCATTGAATTTATCCACACGGCCACCTTATTGCACGATGATGTGGTTGATGATTCCAAACTGCGTCGCGGCAAGCTTACAGCAAATCGCGTGTGGGATAACCCTACCGCGATTTTGGTAGGTGACTTTCTATATTCTCGCGCTTTTCAGATGATGGTGAGCATCAAGAGTATGGGTTGTATGGGGATACTGTCTGAAACAACCAATGTAATCGCCGAAGGCGAAGTGTTGCAGTTGGCGCACCGTTTTGAGCCCGATATCGATGAGGCGCGTTATTTAAAAGTCATTCATTATAAAACCGCAAAATTATTTGAAGCAGCAGGCCAATTAGGCGCCGTTTTAGCTAAACAATCATCCGACGTTGAACAAGCCCTTGGCAATTATGGTTTGCACTTAGGGATGGCCTTTCAGTTAGTGGAT
>JBFXKR010000199.1:0-4475 GCA_050173595.1 Candidatus Berkiella sp. | reverse complement strand
AAGGCACATTACTGAATGCCCTGCTTTATCATGCGCCAAGTTTA
The DNA here is from genome assembly GCA_050173595.1 of Candidatus Berkiella sp. GTDB lineage: Bacteria > Pseudomonadota > Gammaproteobacteria > Berkiellales > Berkiellaceae > Berkiella. The sequence goes on along the minus strand of JBFXKR010000199.1, from coordinate 4,431 downwards.
AATTTGATTCCCCGGGCAGGGATTGTGCACCGTCTTGATAAAGATACGACAGGGTTGATGGTGGTGGCGAAAACCTTAGAGGCACATACTGCCTTAGTCGCAGCGCTTGCCAAACGTGATATTGCGCGTGGCTATGTGGCCTTGGTTGGCTCTGAAGTGATTGCAGGCGCGACGATTGATGCACCCATTGGCCGACATCCCTTTGCGCGCACCAAAATGGCGGTGACGCATGCTGGTAAACCGGCGCGCACGCATTTTACCTGTTTAAAACGTTATCAGGGCTTCACCTTGTTAGACGTAAAATTAGAAACAGGCCGTACCCATCAAATCCGCGTTCACTTGTCGCATATAGGTCATCCCATTGTTGGGGATGCAACCTACGGTTGGCGTTATCGCATTCCGGCTAAATCCACGCAAAGCTTACAACAAGCTTTACTTGGGTTTAAACGCCAAGCACTGCATGCACGATCTTTATCTTTGCAACATCCCCTGACAGGTGAGACGATGTCATGGCAAGCACCTATTCCGGATGATTTTGCGACTTTACTTAAACAATTACAGGCAAAAGAAGGATATTATTGTGAGAGGAGTTTCGCCTAACTGGCCCGCACCGACCTGGGTAAGAGCAATTACCACCACACGTGAGGGTGGTGTGAGCAAAGGTTCGTTTGTGAATTTTAATTTAGGGTTACATGTCAATGATAATCCCTACCATGTTGCTAGAAATCGATTGCTTTTATCACAATCTTTTAACTTTAAATATGAACCACAGTGGTTAAATCAAAGCCACAGCACCAACGTTATTGAAATAAAATCTACAGATACAAATAATGCGCAACCGTTAGAAGCTGATGGCGCATGGACTAAGCTCACTTATGTTCCTTGCGTTGTGTTAACAGCAGATTGTTTACCCATATTGTTATGTGACACACAAGGCACATTTGTCGGCGCCTTACATTGCGGTTGGCGTGGTATAGCCGATGGTATTATTGAAAATGCAATAAAAGCAATTCGCCTTCAAAGCGCGGGTGAAATTTTGGCTTGGCTTGGACCGGCAATTGGTCAAGATCATTTTGAAGTCGGTGAAGAAGTGCGAGAAAAATTTTTAAAACACAGTTTAGTCGCATCAAGTGCTTTTGTTGCCGGTAAACCTGGAAAATGGATGGCAAACTTGTACACCTTGGCACAGCAACGACTCAATGAAATGGGGGTGCACCGCATTTATGGGGGTAACTACTGTACCTACACCGACTCAAGTCAGTTTTATTCCTACAGGCGTGACAAAGAAACAGGCAGGATGGCGACATTAATTTGGTTAGCACTTTCTTAGCAACCATGATAACTATTTTGCTGAAGATCTACAAAATACGGAATTATTTACGTGTAGCTCTTTAAAAAATTGACCGATATCCCCATCTTTAAGGATGAGACCAACAAGAAGGAATGATGGATGCGTATTGAAAAATTGACCAGTAAATTCCAAGAAGCACTAGCTCAAGCACAATCAATAGCTTTGGGGCGTCAAAACTCTACTATTGAGCCTGAGCATGTGTTAATGGCCATGCTGAATCAGCAAGGTGGCAGTATTTTACCTTTGTTAAAACAAGCTTCAGTGAATTTACCGCAATTGCGCTCAAGCTTAAGTGCCGCCATTGAAAGACTACCTCATGTTGGACGTGTCACGGGTGATATTCGACCTTCAGACAGTTTGGTCCGATTATTAAATGTAACCGATAAACTTTCTCAAGATAGAAAAGACACTTATATTCCTAGTGAAGTGTTTTTGCTAGCCCTGCTAGATGATGATGGTGAGGCAGCAAAAGCGCTCAAAAATGCCAATGCTAACAAAAAGAAAATTGAAGAAGCCATTCTGAAAGTCACTGGTGGTGAGCCAGTTGTTGATGAAAACGCAGAAGATACACGTCAAGCACTTGAAAAATACACCATCGATTTAACTGAGCGCGCAGAGCAAGGCAAATTAGATCCGGTTGTAGGGCGAGATGAAGAGATCCGACGTACGATTCAAGTGCTGCAACGACGCACTAAGAATAATCCGGTGTTAATTGGTGAGCCAGGGGTGGGTAAAACGGCCATTGTGGAAGGACTGGCGCAGCGGATTGTGAACCAGGAAGTGCCTGAAGGCTTAAAAGGTAAGCGTGTTTTAGGTTTAGACATGGGCGCTTTAATAGCCGGCGCAAAGTTTCGCGGTGAATTCGAAGAGCGCTTAAAAGCGGTGTTAAAAGATCTCTCAAAGCAAGAAGGGGAGATTATTCTATTTATTGATGAAATTCATACCATGGTAGGCGCAGGTAAAGCAGAAGGTGCCATGGATGCTGGCAACATGCTAAAGCCAGCATTGGCCCGGGGTGAGTTACATTGTGTGGGTGCAACCACTTTAGATGAGTATCGCAAATATATTGAAAAAGATGCCGCGCTTGAAAGAAGATTTCAAAAGGTATTGGTGAATGAGCCTAACGTTGAAGATACCATTGCCATCTTGCGCGGTTTAAAAGAGCGTTATGAAATTCACCACGGGGTTGAGATCACCGATCCTGCGATTGTGGCGGCAGCGAATTTATCACATCGTTACATTACAGACAGGATGTTGCCAGATAAAGCAATTGACTTAATCGATGAAGCGGCAAGCCGTATCCGTATGGCCATTGATTCCAAGCCTGAGCCGCTAGACAGATTAGAGCGCAAATTAATTCAATTTAAAATGGAAAGAGAGGCACTCAAAAAAGAAAAAGATGCACTCTCTGTTTCACGCTTAGAAAAGCTTGATAAAGAAATAGATAAAATAGAAAAAGAATATTCGGACTTAGAAGAAATATGGAAAGCTGAGAAATCCACTTTGCATGGTGCGCAACATATTAAGGAAGAATTGGAAAGAGCAAGAACAGCCTTTGAATCAGCAAAACGTGCTGGCGATTTAGCACGGATGTCAGAATTGCAATATGGACGTATACCCGAGCTTGAAAAACAGCTAGCAAGTGCTTCTGAAGTTGAAAGTAAAGAAATGACGTTGATTCGAAATAAAGTAGGCGAAGAAGAGATTGCCGAAGTGGTTGCAAAGTGGACTGGGATCCCTGTGAGCAAGATGCTAGAAGGTGAGAAAGAAAAACTGCTGAACATGGAATCGGCCCTTGCTCAAACCGTGGTGGGGCAAGATGTTGCGCTAAAAGTGGTGGCCAATGCCATTCGCCGCTCACGTGCAGGACTTGCTGATCCAGCCAAACCGGTTGGTAGTTTTTTATTTTTAGGACCAACCGGGGTTGGTAAAACAGCGCTTTGTAAAGCCTTAGCTGAGTTTTTATTTGATACCTCTGCCGCCATGGTTCGAATTGATATGTCTGAGTTTATGGAAAAGCACGCCGTGTCACGTTTAATTGGTGCGCCTCCTGGGTATGTTGGCTATGAAGAAGGTGGCTATTTAACAGAAGCGGTGCGCAGAAGACCTTACAGCATTGTTTTATTAGATGAAATTGAAAAAGCACACCACGATGTATTTAACATCTTATTACAGATGATGGACGATGGCCGCTTAACCGACAGCCAAGGCAGAACAGTTGACTTTAGAAATTGTATTATTGTCATGACATCCAATATTGGTGCGCAGAAAATTCAAGAAATGACCGGCAAACCCTATGATGAAATGAAAAATGCCGTCATGGGTATGTTAACCGATTATTTCAGACCTGAGTTTATTAATCGTATCGATGAGACAGTGGTATTCCATGCTTTAGATAAAGCAAATATTCGCGCGATTGCACAAATTCAAATTCATGAAATCCAAAATCGTTTGGCATCACAAGGGATGCAATTAGAAATCTCAACCCAAGCGCTAGATCAACTTGCCGCGATAGGTTTTGATCCTGTCTATGGTGCAAGGCCTTTACGACGCGCCATGCGACAGACTTTGGAAAATTCTCTTTCTGAAGCCCTGTTGCGAGGTGAGTTTGTCTCGGGTGATACGATTCATGTCGATGTTGAGAATGGAACATTTGTTTATCATAAATAAAATGGTCTGCGCATTGGTGTGCACTTGCTTTTGAGCGCGCTTAGGTCCTATGGGGTGTGCGTCGTGGACAAAGGTATATCACAGTTTTATTCGTTACTACGACCCCGTAGAAGGGTTACCAATGCTTTTATTTTGTCAGCTTTTTTTAGCTAAGCAAAAAAAAATCCTCTGGGTGTTTCACCCAGAGGATTTGCATTAATCCTATCAATCCTTGTCATTTTTATTGCAGGCTTTTCCTTTAGTATCACTTAATACATATAAACCACCATGACCATCTGGAACGTAAATACAATTGGTCTTAGCATCATATTGTATTTCACCTAAATCAATCGGACCGCCATTACCAAAGGGGGCGACACCGTTGTTGGTTTCAAAAGGCTCACCAATTTTAAGCCAACGCGCTACTTCTT
>JBFXKR010000198.1:0-4475 GCA_050173595.1 Candidatus Berkiella sp. | reverse complement strand
GCTGGTCGAACATCCGCATATTGATGAAAAGCAAACCTGTGTGGTTAATTTAACAGCTTTTGGACCATCTGCGCTTGAGATCCTGATTTATTGCTTTACGGATACTAAAACCTGGGCATCTTATTTAGCAATAAGGCAAAATGTTTTGTTAAAAATTGCAGCAATCGTAGATGCGCATGATGCGAAACTTGCCTTTCCTACTCAGACATTGGAAATTCAAAATCCGATGGGCTTTGATCAGACAAGGGCAAGCCAACAGCCGCAGCGTAGTAAATATAGCTAAATACTATTTTAGAATCTGAGTCCCGGAGATTTTGTGAAGCAAAACTCCGGGAAAACAATGATGGATTTTAAGACAATTTCTTTTTCAAAAGCTCGTTAACCTGCGCAGGGTTAGCTTTGCCTTTGGTTGCCTTCATGATTTGTCCAACCAAAAAGCCAAACACTTTATCTTTGCCGGCACGATATTCAGCAACTTGATCGGCATTTTGCGCTAACACTTCGTCAATGGCTTTTTCAATGGCGCCAAAATCGGTAACCTGCTTTAAGCCTTGTTTCTCAATAATTTCATCGGCAGAGCCCTCTTTATTGAACATCGACTCAAAAACGGTTTTGGCGATTTTGCCAGAAATTGTATTATCGAGGATACGTGCAATGAGTTGCCCAAACTGCTCAGCGCTGACGGGACTTTGGTTCAACTCAAGATTTGCTTTATTCAATGCGCCTAGTAAATCTCCCATTACCCAATTGGCGGCAAGCTTTGGATCTTGCTTATTGGTAAATTTAACCACGGTTTCGTAGAAAGCGGCTAAGTCTCTATCAGAGGTTAATACACTTGCATCGTATGGTTTTAAACCGTAATCATCAACAAAACGTTGACGTTTTTGAGATGGCAATTCTGGTAAAGTTTTGCGAACTTCTTCAATATAATTATCATCCAAAACCACAGGCAAGAGATCAGGATCAGGAAAATAGCGATAATCGTTCGCTTCTTCCTTGTCTCGCATTGGGCGATTTTTTTGTTTAACAGGATCCCACAGCATGGTTTGTTGAACAATTTTTCCGCCGCTTTCTAGCACTTCAATTTGGCGTTCAATTTCATAATTAATGGCCTGCTCAACAAAACGGAACGAGTTGACGTTTTTGGTTTCGGTGCGTGTGCCAAATTTACTTTCACCTTTAGGACGAATAGACACGTTAGCATCGCAGCGAAATGATCCTTCTTGCATGTTGCCATCGCAAATATCTAAATAGCACACTAAAGCATGCAAAGTCTTAAGATAAGCAACGGCTTCAGATGCTGAGCGCATGTCCGGCTCTGAAACGATTTCTAGCAAAGGTGTGCCAGCGCGGTTTAAGTCAATACCGGTTTGATTGTGAAACTCTTCATGCAAAGATTTACCCGCATCTTCTTCTAAGTGGGCGCGGGTGATGCCAATGCGTTTAGTTTGATTATCAAATTCAATGTCTAAATAGCCATTATGAACAATAGGAAGCTCAAATTGGCTGATTTGATAACCCTTAGGTAAATCGGGGTAAAAATAATTTTTACGGGCAAAAATAGAGCGTTTTGCCACGGTGCTGTTGGTTGCAAGGCCTAATAGGGTTGCCATGCGAACTGCTTCTTTATTTAAAACCGGTAATACACCTGGCAGACCTAAATCAATCGCACAAGCTTGGGTATTAGGTGGTGCGCCAAAAGCAGTTGAGGCACCTGAAAATATTTTTGAGTGTGTTTTAAGTTGTACGTGAACTTCTAAACCAATTACCACTTCCCATTGCATCAAAGGGATCTCCTGTATTTAATTAAGCGCAGCTTTGTGGCACTTTTTTATGCCAATCGGTTTCTTGTTGATAAACATGTGCTGCATTTAAAAGTGTACTTTCATCAAAATGTTTCGCTGTCAGTTGGATCCCAATTGGAAGATTATTGACAAACCCAGCTGGGATACTTAAGCCTGGCAAACCTGCTAAATTGGTTGCAATTGTATAGATATCCGATAAATACATGCTAACCGGATCGCTCAGTTTTTCCCCAATTTTAAAAGCAACAGAAGGTGCTGTTGGCCCTAAAATAAAATCAACTTGTTCAAAGGCGCGATTAAAATCATCAGAAATTAATTTTCTGACCTTTTGCGCTTTGAGATAGTAAGCATCATAGTAACCTGATGATAGGGCATAGGTACCAATCATAATCCGGCGCTTCACTTCATCACCAAAACCTTCAGAGCGAGATCGTTTGTAAAGATCTTCTAAGTTAATTGGATCTTTGCAACGGTATCCAAAGCGTACACCATCATAGCGTGATAGGTTAGAAGAACATTCTGCCGAAGCAACGACATAATACACTGAAATGGACAAAGGACTGGTTGGCAGCGAAATTTGTTTAATGTTGGCGCCCAGTTTTTCAAATACACCAATCGCTTCTTGGACTTTTTGCTCAACCGCTTTATCAAGACCATTTTCAAAATATTCTTTTGGAATACCAATGGTTTTACCAGCAATTTTGTCATTTAAATGTTGCGTATAATCAGGCACAGGTTTATCAACGCTGGTTGAATCTTTGGTGTCAAACCCTGCCATGGCATTTAATAACATGGCAGCATCTTGCGCTGTTTGTGTGAAAGGACCACCCTGATCTAAGCTCGATGCAAAGGCTATCATGCCATAACGAGAAACTCGTCCGTAGGTAGGTTTTAAACCTGTAATACCGCAAAGTGCGGCAGGTTGACGAATAGATCCGCCGGTATCTGTGCCTGTTGCACAAGGTGCCAAACGTGCAGCAACGGCGCAAGCAGAGCCACCGGATGAGCCCCCAGGTACAGTTTCAATATCCCAAGGGTTTTTCACAGGGCCATAGAAACTGGTTTCATTAGACGAACCCATGGCGAATTCATCCATATTAGTTTTACCTAACATCACCATGCCAGCACGCTCAAGCTGCGTTACCATGGTGGCGTTATAGGGTGCGATAAAATTATTTAACATTTTTGAACCGCAAGTCGTTTTGACGCCTTGAGTACAAAAAATATCTTTATGTGCAATCGGTAAGCCCATTAAAGGATTTGCATTCCCTTTTTTCAAAGCGTCATCGCACAATGCCGCCTTAGCAAGGGCATTTTCCTCTGTAATAGTAATAAAGCTGTTATAAGTTTTATCGAGTTGTTTAATTCTGTTGATAAAATGTTGCGTAATTTCAACGCTGCTAAATTTTTTATTTTGCAAACCTTGTGCAAGCTCGGCCAAGGTCATCTCGTGAATAGTCATACTTTATCCTTTGAGCTGATTAGATTACTCAATTACCTTTGGCACTAAATAAAGGCCAGCTTCAGTTTCAGGGGCAATACTTTGAAATAATTCTCTTTCATCTTTCTCGCTCACCTCATCTTGGCGCATTCTTTGGGTAAGTTGTTCAAGCGGATGTGCCATGGGTTCAATATTGCCAGTATCAGCTTTGTCGATTTGAGCGACGAGATCTAATATTTTTGAAAGATTGCTAGCATAAAACGGAATTTGCTCTTCACTCAGCGATAATCTTGCAAGATGCGCAATTTTTTCGACTTCGTTACGATCTAAAGGCATAATAACTCCCTTAATCTGACGAACCTTAAGTCAATTCACTAAAAATAAACTAAAATAATAAGTGGGCTAATGTACCATAGCTGTGGCCTTGCCCAAAATGGTAGACGTTGTTATAAAGTAAAGTAAGCGGCACGTAGGAAGAACCCCCATGCTCAAGTCAGTTCGAGGTATTTTTTCAAGCGACATTTCAATTGATCTCGGTACAGCTAACACACTCATTTATGTGCGGGGTCAAGGAATTGTTTTAAATGAACCTTCTGTTGTAGCCATACGACAGGAGCGTGGCCCTAATGGCCACAAGCAAGTTGCAGCAGTTGGTATCGAAGCCAAGCGTATGCTTGGAAGAACACCGGAAAATATGACAGCTGTCAGACCGTTGAAAGAAGGTGTTATAGCTGACTTTCATATGACGGAAGTGATGTTGCAGCATTTTATTCATAAAGTATTGCCTTCTCGTTTATTTCGCCCAAGCCCACGCGTATTAGTTTGTGTTCCTTGTGGTTCCACCCAAGTTGAACGCCGCGCTATTCGGGAATCTGCTATTGGCGCGGGTGCAAGAGAAGTTTATTTAATTGAAGAACCGATGGCAGCAGCCTTAGGTGCTGATTTGCCAGTGCATGATGCAACCGGCTCTATGGTGGTTGATATTGGTGGTGGCACAACTGAAGTTGCGATTATTTCCCTAAATGGCATCGTTTATTCTGCCTCTGTGAGAATGGGTGGTGATAAATTTGATGAATCCATCGTTAACTACGTGCGCCGTAATTATGGCTGTTTAATTGGTGAAACAACGGCAGAGCGCATTAAAACAGAAATTGGCACAGCCTACCCTGCGGATGAAGTACTTGAAATTGAAGTACGTGGACGCAATGTTGCTGAAGGGATCCCCAGAA
>JBFXKR010000197.1:0-4483 GCA_050173595.1 Candidatus Berkiella sp. | reverse complement strand
ATCAAAAAGGTGTTCCAAACCTCTTGCGACATCGGTGATAATACTAAATCATCTTTTATCAGTTTTTCAGGATGCGTTAATTTATCATTTAAAAAGGTAAAGCGTTGTGCTTCATCCCAGTCATGATACGATCCTAACCCCATAGATTCTGTAATTTCACTGAGTAAAGCACTATGTTTTGCAGCTTCTTGGCGAATATCCAATCGTGTCAGTGACACGCCAAAACAAGCTACCCTTTTAATGATATCTGTTAGCTCTCCTTGAGCGATACACTCTGCCTTACAATCCACTAATGATTGATAACACAATAATAATGGCGCTAAGAGATCTTGTTTGCTTTTGATGATATTCTCATCGCTACCCTTGATGCCCTTAAGACTATTTTCTATCCAATGGCATGTTGCAAAACATTTGTTTCTGAGTGTTCTAAGTAAAGCACGATATGGCTCATTTGTTTGTCCTACTGCTTGTGAAAGTGCTTGATTTGCGTTTTGCATGGACAAGCTGGCACTTAATTTATGAATATCTCGCGCATACAGATCAGCCGCCATCCACCTCGCCATCAAGCAGATCTCATCCGTTACTTGTGATGTGACATTAGGATTTCCGTCTCTGTCACCTCCCATCCAGGAGCTAAATTGTATTGGACTTTTTGTCAATGAAATTGGCGATAGATGGTGCTTTAGTAACTGTTTGTTAAGATTTCGAAGATATTGTGGCACAACCTGCCACAGACTACTTTCTATGATCGCAAATCCCCATTTCGCTTCATCAAGCGGCGTTGGTTTACGCCTGCGTATTTCATCTGTTTGCCAAATGGCCGTGGTTTCACGGTAAATGGATTCATGAACATCTTCAGTTTCTACTTGGGTTAAAGATTGCTCATCTATCATTGCAAGTAATTTTGCAATGCTCTCATACTTTTGCATCATCGTACGACGCATAACTTCAGTTGGATGCGCTGTCAGCACTAAGTCGATATTTAATTTTTCAAGCGCGTTATCAAATGTTGACTTTGTGATGTTATTTTTTTTGCAAGTCACCAGCAAGGCCTCAATTGAACCAGGCGATGGCACCGTTGGGGCATTGAGGGCATGCCAGCGACTACGACGGATGCGATGCACATTTTCAGCAATATTGGCTAAATTTAAGAAGTGTCCAAACGCTTTGGCAACAATAAGCATCTGATCATGGGTTAAAGTTTGTAAAATGGTGTTTAAGGATCTTTTTGCATCCTCATCATTATTACAGGCATCCTTAGACAATTGCCGTATCATCTCAATTTGGTCAAATAAACCCTCACCCACTTGAACTTTGAGTGTTTTGCCTAATAGATCGCCTAAAAGGCGAACATTATTGCGAAAGGGTAAATTAGGATCAGGCGTCGTCATAGCTTACTTGGATTTAAAAGGGATATTGTCAATATAGTTGTGCTCATGGGTCAATGCTAGTAAACCACCTTAACTGGAAACCTTTACGGTTGGATGTTATAGTAAAAAGGTAAATACAAGAAATAATAAGGAAGCAATAATGCGAAAGGATCACCGCTCTTTAAATATCAGTGATACAGCCATGGCGCATGAGTCATGGAAAGTTTTCCAGGTAATGGCCGAGTTTGTCGAAGGCTATGAGCGTTTAGTCCACATTCCTCCGTCAGTCAGTATCTTTGGCTCTGCACGCTTAAGACCCGATCATCCTTGGTACCAATTAACTTTTGATATCGCCAAAGCCTTATCAGAACATGGGTATACCGTCGTCACAGGGGGTGGCCCAGGATTAATGGAAGCGGCCAACAAAGGCGCCAAAGAAGGCCCTTCGTTGAGCGTAGGGCTAAATATCGTGCTCCCGCACGAAGAAGTGATGAACGATTTCCAAGATATTTCTTTACGCTTTAGGCATTTTTTCACCAGAAAAGTGATGTTTGTTAAATATGCCTCAGCCTATGTAGTGATGCCTGGTGGATTTGGCACGCTTGATGAGCTGGCTGAAATTTTAGCATTAGTGCAAACGGGTAAAACCAGAAAGATACCCATCATTCTTGTTGGAGAAGCATTCTGGAGGGATTTATTAACCTGGTTTAAAACACAACTTGTTGCCAACGATACTATTCACGCTGATGATTTAAACCTTTATAAAGTGGTGAATACCCCTGATGAAATTGTGGCTGAGCTTCATGAGTTTTATCGTGACCGAAGTCCAAAGCCTTCACCCAAAGAAAGAGAAATTATGTCTGGATTGTAATACTCATTATCAATAAAAAAAGGCTGGTTCTTAACCAGCCTTTTTTTTGATATTTTTTAACCAAAATAAGCGTGAAATTTATCCGATAACGCTGTCTCATAGTCTGGGTTTGCACTGAGCACAACCGCTGCCGCCGCTGCTGGTACACTTAAGGCAAGCACGGGCACTAAGGGTGTCAATACAGCTGTTAGGGGTGCCAAACCTACCATTGACGTTGTGCAAGCCACAAAGCCTTTTGCGAACCCAAGACCCACCCCATAAAGACTGCTTCCAACATAGAGTGTTGCGGCAGTCGCGGTGATATCTTCTACATAACCTGCACCGTTAACGTTCAGGGATTCATTTAAGGTTAAACTTCTCATAGCAAACTCCGTAAAGTGAATAACAAAGCCAATGTCAGTCAATTTACTTATTTGGTCTGCCAAAGTCAACAGTTTGTCGTAAATTTTGATATATTTTTACTGCGCTGTGATTTTTACTTATAAATCAATAGGTTATGCCTCGCGATGGAGCCCGCCAAACTAACGACATGATTTTTATAGGAATGACGAAATATAAGCGTAGAAATTAGAATCTTTGTATAGTCTCTTTTAGCTGAGCTACGGCTTCAGGCGATAAATCAATAGGTGTAGGTGCTTTCATCATATTGCCCTGGTTCCAACAATCCGGGCAAAAGTTTACTCCAAATGCGGGGAATTACTTGTGATCTAAAAGCCCGCCAACTCGTGATCTATCACTGATATTTAGCTATTGCCGAGGGCTCACAAAACTGCTTACTAAACGGTATTTGAAAACATGCAGATCCCGTTTATGTGCACGAAAAAGCTCGAAACTTTCTCTATAGGCACTGGGTCCAATGAGATAATTACTCTTAAAGAAACGCTTTATGTTAAAGAAAGAACTATTAGACATAATTAATGCCTACGATGAAAGAAAAGGACTTAAGCGAAAGCTTACTGGGGACACGCCAGAAATTGTAAAATTAAAAGCGATCTACGAAAAACTGGGCGATATGCATAACAATGACATCCTCCCAATGAGTGTGATTTACGAACTACATGTAGTCTGTAAAAACAACAAACGCACTAGTGGCGCAACCTTTGATTCCATTAAAGCCATTGAAATAAATATAGAACATGATGTGCATCAAGCAATACAAAATCACCTACAACTTCAAGTATATATTGGTAAATATAATAAACTTGCAGAAGATTTGAAAAAACAATATTTTGAGCTAGGTGATCGTATTGAGGGCGTACAAACTAATCAAGTAATTTTTGAATCAGATACTGCTATCAAACAAGAGCTCGCGAAGTGGGAGAAAATTTATGATTCTATACCTGGAGAATTTTATGGCAACATGATACCTGTGCCAGATACCTCTGAAGTTAAAAAAATTACGGAAAATGATCCTTTTGCTTCGAAGCAAAGAAAAGAGGCAGAAGAAAGGTTTGTTGCACTAAGAGGAGAATTTTGGGTCCGCTATAAACCTTATCGCGATAAGTTAAGAGAAATGGCATCAATAGAGTTACAGCATAAATTAAACGATACCCAACAAAATTTATCTATCACACAACGAGAACTTGAGACAGTTGCAGCAGGTTTAAGACAAAAAGCGCAAGAAGTTGAATCGGTCGCAGCAGGGTTAAGAAAAAACTATAATGAACTTGCTTCACTTGCAGGAACATTAAACAAAAAAAATGATTATATAATGCAAGTATTTGGAAGTGACACCGCCATTATCCTTGAACAAACTAATGATATAAATGCGCTACTCGAAGGGGCGCTAAAAAAAGCTCAAGAAACTATTACTCGCTCATCTAGAAACACTCTCACCTTCAGCGAAGGAAGCAAAACAGAATTATTAAAGTGGGCTAGTGATGCCATTAAAGGAATTATAGACATAAAAATGAACTCATTAACCGCAGAAGATTTGCGCTTGATGCGTTTTGATTTGTCTGATCGATTGAAAATAATGGAAAAATCCCCTTATATATTCTTGCGTGAAAGAGAAAGCAAAATAAACGCATTAATACAAGAGTTACAAAATAAAATGAAAGAAAATAATGAATCTTTGAGCAAAATGACGGACATTTTAACATCACTGATAACAGCTCAATTTACAACGAGCTCAGCACTAAAAGCAGTCAAAAATAAGGAGCTAAGCGTATTTCACCAATTAATTGAAAGTGAGCTACTTAAGGCAGGAATGAATAAAAGAGAAATTTCAACTATGTTTGGC
>JBFXKR010000196.1:0-4500 GCA_050173595.1 Candidatus Berkiella sp. | reverse complement strand
GTGATGATAGGTTTATGGCTGCTTTTACCTTATCAGGACAAACTGAAATCAATGCAGCCTATATTGTCAGAGCTGTTTCAAAAGGAAGCTTTGTTTATCCGCCGACCTTGATAGAAGCCATGTATCAACCCCAATTTTTTGCCTATACCGATGAGCAAAAAATACAGGTGATATCGCCTTGATAGGCTCGACTTACTGGCACAAGTGCCTGACTCTTTTTCATAAGGGCCGAAGGTTTGGGCCCTTATCTTGCTTAAAATATGTGTTTATCACATTTTTTATCTGTCTTTTTGTGTTTTTGAGTGCAGACAAACTATTTCCGCTATCCCTACATCGCTTTGAAGACAATTCTACGATTGTCTTCGCACAAAATGTGCCTGCTCATATTTTTTACACAAAGGATGACAAGTGGCGCCTTATCACCCAGGTTAATGAAGTAACACCTTTGTATCTTGAAACCCTGATTCAAAGAGAAGATAAATATTTTTATCAGCACCTTGGGATTAATCCTTTTGCATTCCTTCGCGCAAGCTGGCAATGGTTATATTACGGGCGCGTGATTTCAGGAGGCTCCACCATCACCATGCAAACTGCCAGGTTGCTTGAACCTCGCAAGCGTAATATTTCATCTAAACTGATTGAGTGCTTTCGTGCTTTACAACTTGAATGGCATTATTCTAAGGATGATATTTTAAAAATATACATGACTTTGGCACCATTTGGTTCAAATATTGAAGGTGTCAATGCTGCCGCCATGGCCTATTTTAATAAATCACCGCTTCAATTAAATCCAGCTGAAGTGGCACTTTTAGTGGCAATGGTACAATCACCCAGCCGATTAAACCCTTGTATATTTCCCGAAAATGCTTACAAGGCAAGAAAAAACATACTCGACTTTATGGCAAAAAGTGATTTAATTTCAAATAATGAAGCGCATGTTTTTAGCCAAGCTCCTTTACCCAAAAGCAAAGTCCGACCACCAAGGGAGATCCCGCATTTAGCTTGGCGTTTAAAAAAACAATACCAACAGCCTATTATCCATAGCACCATTGATTTAACGTTACAAAAGAAAGTTGAATTTGTCTTGCAAAGTTATAGGCCCTTTTTACCGCAAAACTCCAATGCTGCTATTTTGATTGTTGATCACACACAAAGAAAGCCTTTAGCTTATGTTGCATCAAGAGACTATTACGATGAGCAAGAACATGGTTTTGTTGATTACATCACATCCTTGCGCTCACCAGGCTCAACCTTAAAACCATTTATTTACGGACTTGGTTTTGATATGGGATATGTTGCTAAAAATAGTTTTGTCCTAGATGAACGACGTCGTTTTGGCGCATATTTCCCACGCAATTTTGATAAAGAGATCTACGGTACCGTCACAGCGAGCGATGCGCTTGCCATGTCTTTAAACACACCTGTGGTTGATTTATTAAACCAAGTTGGCGTCATAAGATTTATAGGCTTATTAAAAGAAGCTGGCATCACGCCACAGTTTGCCAATAAAGTTGATAGCCCAAGCTTAGCCATTGCCCTAGGTGGCATTGGCATGACATTAGAGCAATTAGTAACACTGTATACAGCACTTGCTCAACATGGCAAAGTACTTCCCTTTAGTTATGTTGAAGGGGATCACCTAAACAGCGAGCATACGCTTTTTTCAGAACAAGTGGCAAAGCAGATTTCAACTATTTTACAAACCAAAATGAATAATGGAAGAATCTTCTCCATTAAAACAGGTACCTCATATGGGCATCGAGATACACTGGTATTGGCTTTTGACAGCCATTATGTCATCGGTATTTGGATAGGCATGCCAGATGGCTCTAGCATGGGAACACGTTATGCCAGAGATTTAAGTGTTCCTTTATTACACAAAATTGCTAACATCATGCCTCAAAGTCGCTCAACCCTAGAAAATTACAACCACATAGAGACACTCAAACTCAAAGATCTATCCTATGATCAAAGACAAGCAAGCATAAAAAATAAACCCACGCTGTTATTTCCTGTTGATGACTCACTCATAGCGCTTGAAAAAAGTGGTGACGCTTACAAAGCCATTTTATTGTCAGTGAGCGGTGGTAAGCGCCCTTTTACTTGGTTAATTGATGGCAAACCACTCTCTAGTCCAATTTGGCAGCAAAATAATTTCTGGGTGCCACCCATGCCAGGTTATTACACCATTGCGGTGATTGATGCCAATGGCCAAGCTGATAGAGCAAATATTGAAGTTCGTTAGCATGTTCCACTCTTACTAGCATGCTAATTTTTCAGAATTAAAATTCGATCGTTAAAACTAAATACCATTCATTACAATTTGCACTAATCTAAGTATTGCTGTGCTGTTGCTTTTGTACTCGCCGCACCCATCCCCCCGTGGGCCCCCTGCGGCTGCGTTCAAAAGCAACAGCACAGCAAATACAAACAAATTTGATCAAGGTCTATTAAATGCTATATAGTTACACTATCATCGTTTGAGTTTTTCTAAGATTGCCACTCTTCTTGTGTGATAGCAAATCTAAGATGATCACACCATTTTCCATTGATTTGTAAATAACGCGGCGAAAAACCCTCTTCTCTAAATCCATTGCGCTTGACTAAATTTATCGAGGCAACATTTTGTGGTTGAATGTTTGCTTCTAAGCGATGAAGCTTTAAATCATTAAAGGCATAAGCTTGTAACAATTTAAGTCCTTTGCTCATCCAACCTTGGCCAGCGTAATCAATAGCGCTATAAAAGCCAAGATAAGCACTTTGAAAATTGCCACGAACAATTTCACTGATATTGAAAACACCCACAATATTGTTTTGAAGCAACACCAAAAAACTGCTCTGATTCTCTTTAAGAGATCGTTCATAAAATGCTTGAAACGCCACTGATGTTAAAGGTGCTTGCACCCAAGGGTGATGAAAAGTATTACTTTTGTTGGTCATTGCCAAAAATGCTGTTTCATCCTCAAGCGTGAGTGTACGCAGCTCAAATGCTTCATTCATGAGATTTTCCTTTGGGACTTTCGCAAACAACATCGCAAGAGAATTTATCTTGATGCTCAATTTGAATGGTTGCATGTTGAATGCTAAATTGATGCAAAAGCGCTTCAGATAAATTGCTTAGCAATACATTATCCTGTGCCAGCTCTGACACCACCACATGCGCTGAGAGTGCCGTTTCTGAGGTACTGATTGCCCAAATATGTAAGTCATGTACAGCGATAATCGTTGGATGGCTTAAAATAAAGGCTCGCACTTTTTCTGTTTCGATATGCTCTGGCACCGCATGTAAAATTAAATTAATCGATTCCCTAAAAAGGGACCAAGAGCTTAAGACTATCAATACTGAAATGCCAATACATAAGGCAGGATCTATCCAAACCCATTGGGTATACAATATCGCAACACTGCCCAAAACAACGGCCAATGACACTAAAGCATCGCTGGCCAAATGCAAAAAAGCACCGCGCAAGTTGATATCTTTCTTGCCCGCTATAAAAAACATGGCGGTTATGCCATTCACAATCATGCCAGCAAAAGCAACCATAATAACCGTTTTTGATTGTATATTTTCTGGCGTATTAAACCGCAAGATGGCTTCCCAGGTTATGCCTCCCACGGCAACAAACAATAAGACCGCATTGATAAAGGCAGCAATAATAGTGGTGTTTTTTAAACCATACGTGAAGCGATCAGATGGTTTTAAGCTGGCAATATGAAAACTACCCCAAGCAATCACCAAACCCAGCACATCACCTGCGTTATGAAAAGCATCGCTGATAAGGGCAATAGAATTAGCCTTAATACCATAAATAATTTGAGCAACCACAATCAACAAATTGAGTAAAATGCCAAGCGCAAAACGCTTATTATAGTTTGCATTTTGGCTATGATGGCTGTGGTTATGTGACATTCTTTACCTTTATTTTTTGATTGTGCCCATTTTTCCTGAATGAAAATCAATAAAGGCTTGGCGAATTTCTTCTTCGGTGTTCATAACAAAGGGTCCATAACGTACGATAGGTTCATTTAAGGGTACACCGCCAATCAACAACACTTCCAACGGCTCTTTTAGATCATTGGGAACACTGACATCGACAACTTCGCCGTCATTGTCATATATTAACATTTGATGCGGTTCTGAAAGCTTGACATCTCTAATTGGTTTTTTGTTAAACAGTCCCTGGCCCTGCAAAATATAAGCAAAAACATTATATTCTTGCGGCACAGCTTGCACCCAATTAGCACCTGGTTGCAAGGTGGCATGTAAATAAATAATGGGCGTGCGGGTTTTAATCACGGCTTTTACTGAAAACGCCTCACCTGCTAACACTTTCACTTTTATTTTTTGATCATCGCTCATGGCAACAGGGATCTTATCTGATTTAAATTCTTGATAAGATGGCGCAATCATTTTATCGCTTTGGGGCAAATTAACCCATAATTGAATACCATGTAGCAAACCACCCCTGCGCAAAAACTCACTTTCTGGCATTTCAGAAT
>JBFXKR010000195.1:0-4506 GCA_050173595.1 Candidatus Berkiella sp. | reverse complement strand
CTGCTGGTTTATACCCATGCCTTTATGGATTATAGTTGGCCGAATTAATGCTTTTGAAGAGCCTATTTCAGATACTACATTTAGGATGCAAACCAAAGTAGAGCATCCCCTATTTGGAAAAATATATGAATATGCAGGGATTTTTACCCTACAAGATGATAATCAAAAATCTCCAGCCACTTGAAAAGCAGCTGGAGTAAGTCCCTTTAAGCATCAAAACTTCGATTAATTAGAATGGCTGAGTCTTTGAACTGGGGTTATCTGGTCGCAAAACGACTTCGATTGCTGTCAAAATTTTAGCGAGTACTGACACAACAGCATGTACGTCTTCAACAGATACTTTTTCAGTCCCAACGGCACCTGTAACGTTAAGTAATTCATTTGTATTTAAAACTCTCATCACAAACTCCCCATTAAATTAACAAAGAATGTGAATGAATACTCGCATACTTACATTGGCGTGTCAACAAACTTTGTTAATATATATCGATGTAATAACACGCAAAGAATTTGTTTCTGATAAAGAAAAAGACCTCTATTTTCATTATAAAAGTGCATATACAAATATAAAGTAGTATTCGATATTTAAGAAATCTGAACAAACTTTATGTAATAAAAAACTATTATCCGCTAAATAACCAGTGTAATATGCAAAACCTTAATAAACATAACAATGAATCTAAATACCTTACATTACAATTTGGAAAATCTAAGTATTGATGTGCTATTGCTTTTGAACGCAGCGGCCGGGATCCCACGGTGGATGGGGCTGCGTTCAAAAACAATAGTACAGCAAATGTAAACTAACATGCTCATGTTCTAATAAATACTATTTAGCTATTAAGAGGTTTAAAATGTCGGCGTTACTAGAAGCAATAAAAAATGGTGATTTATTAAGCATTTCTGCTTTGGCAAATCAATCAAATATTAATCAAATCACGCAGTACCACCCAGAACAAACACCCTTGTTAGCTGCAATAATGAATAATCAGATACAAGCAGCCAAACTGTTGATTGATTTAGGAGCGAATACAAACCTTGACAGATATTATGTTTTTAGAACTCCACTTGAGTATGCCTGCCAACATAACAACCTTGATATGGTTAAATTACTTTTAGATAATGGCGCTAACATTGCTCTGACTCAACATGACTCAAATCCAGCATCATATGCAGTTAAAAACAATAATTACCCCTTGATAGATTTATTGCTATCACATGGGATAGATTTAAATGCAGGATTCAACCAACCAATCGTAACGGCAGCACAAGAAAATAATCTAACCGCTGTTAAATACCTGCTTGAACTTGGCGCTAATATCAACGCTAATTTTGATAACAATATATTTGCCTCATCAGCGATCGTTGAAGCTGCAAATCATGGTCATCAAGAGATGGTTCAGTTTTTACTTGATAATGGTGCCAATGCAGATACCTTTACGTATTGCCAAGAATCCGATCGCTCTAAGCTTTCTTCAGCTTATAATTCCAGCGCTATATTTAATGCATTAGAAAATGGACACATTGAAATAGCCCAATTGTTGATGAATGCAGGTGCAGGCATTCAAGAAGGTATAACCCCCTTGCATGTGGCTGTGTTAAACGGTGATATTCATGAAATAGAATCATTGTTAGCAAGTGGGATGCACGCAGATGTATTAAATGCAATTGGGCAATCACCACTTCATTATGCACTCTACGCGAATAATATAGCGGCCTTAGACTTATTAAAACAATATGGGGCTGATATTTCACTTGAAATACAATCTACCTATTACGACCTTTACCCAATGGAAATGGCAATTTATGCCAATGCAAAAGAAGCTTGCGTTTGGCTTGTTAACAATGGTATCGACATTAATCAAACCTATGAATTTGGAGAAACTGCTCTGCATATTGCAGCCAGCGAAGGCAAAATGGACTATGTCTCATTGTTTTTAGATCTGGGCGCCAACATCGATGTTAAAGATGAGGATGGTAATAGTATTATAGCATCAGGAATATATAGCGACGATCCTCAAATGATAGCGCTATTAATTGAGAATGGGGCACAACTAAATGTTCAAAATGATCATGGGCAAACAGAGCTTTTCAAAGCGGCTAATAACCTTAGACACAATGAAAATGATAACGCCGTGCTAAAATATTTATTAGAGCACGGTTCAGATCCAAGCATTAAAGATATCAGTGGCTATACCGCCTTAGATTATTTTAAATTTTTAAACAAGAACACAGGTCATTTAGTAGCTAATTATAACGATATCTGTGAAATCCTTGGCAAATACCAAAGTCCAAGTTCAGACAAAGCTAATTTACACATTACCGATGTACTTGATCACCATGTCGATATCCTTGGCGAACAGTTACCTGCTTCATCGCCTTCAAGCGCACCCACTCAGGAACATGTAAGCTTGTATACACAGCTTTATAATTGGGTGTTTGGTGAACAGCAAACAACACCTTTAACAGTTGAGTAAGTTATTTTGAATGGCATATGATTTCGCTTCAAAAATTCATATGCCATATTTTAAGCTATCGCAATCGTTGCGAATGACTTGAGGATCTTGGTTTAGTGGGTGGTGTTTTAGGTAAATCAGGGACGTTTTCACTACTTTGCTTAGCCTTAAAATGTTCAAATGAGCTCATTGAGTGTCGTCTTGGCTCGGAAACCTTTAATTCCTCTTGTTTATTAACGACTGGCAAAGATTGTTCGTTCACACGCTCATAGATCCCTTTGACTGTTTTCTCGTAAGCTTCAATTTTACTTAAATCAGATGGTTTATTGCGATCAAGCGTTTTCATGTACGCATCGACATTAGATTGGGTTTGCACTGAAAACATAGGCACTTTATCAGGCTCTTGTTGCAAAAATTGTGCTAATTGCGCTATCGCTAATTCTGGGTGCGGCTCATTAACAGTAATAACTTTTTCCTTATCTAAGGGGATCCGTTTAGGCTGCTTTATATCATTGGGCTGCTCATCAATATGTGTTTTTTTAGGCTTTGTTAAGGGCTCAACAATCAATTTATCAACACCATGTTGCAAAAGCGCAGGGACAGCTGCAACCGTTGCTAATAGTGCAACAGGAATAGAGGCAATTTTTAAAAATACAGAGTTGTTTTTCCAAGCATAATTTACAAATTGGCTGCAGTTCACGAATGTCTTTCTAGGATTAAACACCGCTTTTATCGTTTGCACACACCCGGCTAGAACCCCCATCGGGATAAGCCCAATACCTAAAGCAATTTTAGCAACGATATTCGTTTTGGGATCAGCAACTGCACTTAACATTTTGCCGCCAATAAAGCTAACTACATTGAGTGGGTTCCATTTACTAAGCTTTTGCCAAAATGTTTTTTGAGCATTATTTTTTGATATGGCACTCCCATATAAAATAGCGCCTTTATAAACGACTTGAGGGTTACCAAATCCACCCCAAGCCTTGTCTTCAAAAAAATCGCGCAACTGCGGCTCAGCACCAGAGGCCAAAATTGCACCGGTTGTCATCGAGCAGTTTTTAGTAGTTAGATTAAATTTTTGACCATCCTGTGTTAAATCGTGCATCTTTTTTAGCATTCTTTCAATGTTAAGGCCTGGTTTTAAATAATCACTATCGTTTAAACCACTCACAGGTAAATGTACATTGCTATCAGGCGCATGTCCTTTTGTCACAAATCGTTCATAATCTCCATAGAAGAACGGTGATACTTGTTTGTAAAGTGTGGTTTGTGCTCTTAGCTGATTTTGCTTATCAATTAAAATATCCTTTTGAGACTTTGCATTTTGCCGTAATGACTCATATATTTCACTCGTCATTTCTTCTTTAGTGATGTCTTTGAATTCAGGTGGCAGAAATTGACGCCAATTATCAAAATAACCTTGATCTGAAAAATTAGGAGGAAATTTATTTTCAAACAGTGCTTCAAGAATTTGCTCTTTTTGCTTATCAAAGGGTCTCATTAAACAGTAAATGCTGATAGCTTGCGCTGCACCAAGTGTTTCGGTTACCTGGGCAAGTTCATAAGCAATCCATGCTTCTTTAGAAAATGGTTTCCCCCGCTCACTCATTTTTTGAGATTTTTCTTCTAAAGTTAGATTATTCAGAGAATCTTTAATTTTGTTGATTTCTTCGTCCATTTTTTGAATTTCTGGTGCTTGAAGGACTGCTTTTATATAATCTCTTTGGGTTATATGTATATCCTTTTCATCTTGTAGTTCTTGTTTCCTATCTTTTAACATATCTTTTAAAGATGTAATGTCTTTCGTTGTAAGCTCTTTTGAATTTACAACCATGCTTGCCCAATCATTAATATGCTCATTGAGTAAGGATAATAATGAACCTTCAACTTTAAGCTTTGCCTGATCTGTTAATTTTTTATCTAATAGGCCAAGACTTTCGATTTTATCTTGGGATTCTTTGATTTTTCGCTCAAACTCAAGTAATGCTTGTTGTTCAGGTGATAATGAGGCTAAATGCGTAATTTGATTTTCAGAGAGGTTCATTTT
>JBFXKR010000194.1:0-4538 GCA_050173595.1 Candidatus Berkiella sp. | reverse complement strand
GATGTTGAGGCTGCTGATGTTGAGGCTGCTGATGTTGAGGCTGCTGATGTTGAGGCTGCTGATGTTGTTGTTGAAGCTGTGCAATAGAACTGCCGTTATATTGCTGATTATAAAGTGCGTTATTCCCAAGAAATTTTCTTAAAAAAGCCTGATATTCTATTAAGCTTTGTTGATTCTCCAAGTTGAATGCTTTGTTGATTGTTTCACCTTGAGGTGTTTTAAAGTTAAAGTTAATTGTTGAGTAGTTTATATTACAGCGAGCGTTTTTGTGGTTGAATGTAAAGCCTAGAAACTCTAAATCCATTTTTAAAGCAGTTACATCAATGGGGCTTCCAGCTGTTGGTTGCCAGCTAGCAGCTCGTTCTTGCCATAATTGTGCATGCGCTACTTTGGGATCATAATGTTGAACAAATTTTCCTAAATTATAATCTTTGTTATAAAGAGCTTGGTAGCCTAGATTATCAACTAAAAATTGATTATATCTTTTTAAATCAGAGGGCTTTGCTAAATCAAAATTAAATGTCTTTGGAACATAAGTAGGTCCTGTAGGTGAATTAACTTTATCATAAAGTCGTATAGAAATTACACTGCCTTTTTGAAAACAAGAACCTTTTTCGTCAGTTAATGCACCTTTTTGCTTTAAAGCATGATGTAAGGCAGTAAATGGGTGCCAATCTTGGGCATGTGCGGCCAGTATAGAATCATAAACGACAGCAGCAGAAGTAGGGCTTTTTTCAGGCGAACCAGAAACCGACTGGTAGGCGCCGATTATTGCAGAGGGCGATGACGTTGCTTGTTCCTGTGGACTTAGAGGTGGCGCAACCTGATATGTTCGTCCACCTCTAATAATTGTTTGTTCTTGTTGTTGTTGGTGAGGCGATAGAGCAGCACTTGGTTGGTGTTGCGGTTGAACACGAGATGGTGGTGTTGGGCTATTACTAACAGGTGCTTTATAACGGTTATTAAATTGTTCAACCGCGTCTATTGTAGTGCCTTTTAACACTACTTTTGATGAAAATCGCGTTTTTCTGTTAATGGTAAAAGTTGCAGAACCCTCATTGTATTTAACTCTAAAATTATTTTTTCTTTCAGCATGCCTTTGTGCGACAGACTCTCTAAGGCCGCGTTCCATCAAAAATGCAACAAGCTTATTATTATCCATATCGTTAATTAATTTTTCCATTTCTTTTTCTTGTTCTTTAATCTGTTGATTATTTTTAGGCATAACATCACACTCCGCCCAATAACCTCTCTTTATTATATAAATTGTTTATACGGTTTATAAGGCTGTTTAGTGATAGGTCTGGCAATTAAATCCAAAGTTTTAAGAGCATATACGCGTTAAAAATGAGCGGGACAGGCAAAAAAATGGGCAAACAAGCAAAAGGACAGGCAAAAATATGAAAAAGGACAGGCAAATTGAATATTGATAAGTCATTAATTACAAAAGTTATTTCATAAATACTTAATAAAAATTAATTTGGTAAATAAAAGGCCAAAAGCAGCCAAAATTTTAAATGAAGTAGTTGATTTGTATTAAATCATTATTTTAAGCAGGCAGGATTTATGCTGCTTGGGAATAGCACTGTTTCGCAGCGATTAAGCCTTTAGGATTATGTTTACGATATTGCGATCTAAACTCACACAGTGCATTACAATCGCCAATGCCAACAAAAAATTGATGTTCTAGGTTCTGTACCATACTTAACCAACCATTGTTTGAAAGTTTAAGTCGATGCAATATGGGGGGTAAATTATCTGGAATAAACCCTGGTTTATCTTCGCGCAGCAAACGGCCAGTTGTATCAACCAAAGTGACATAGTCTGACAGTTTTAAATTAATGGACAATATAGCATCTTGATTCATTTCTTTTATTGGCATCAGATGATGAGGTTGCAGAGCTTTATCGATTTTCTCTGATATCTTATCATCAGAAACTTGAGCATTTGATTTTGTTGATTTGTTTAAATTTTTGATTCGATCAAAGATTGAGGTGAACTCAGAAGTCTCTGGCGTGGTTGCTATTTTTGCTCTGATCGGATTTAAATCAACATAGGCCATGGCAGCAATAACAGCTGCTTCATCTAACAAGGCTTGAGATTTAAAGCGGGCCTCCCAAAAATGTCCTTTACAATCATCTTCTTTATTGCATATTTTTGCCATCGTCTCGTTTAAACTTTTCATAAACCAACTAATATCAACTAATCTTGCGCGCCATTCACATAATTTTTCTTGTGCATTGGTGCTTTTTGAATCAAGCAGGGCATATTTATTTGCATCATGAGGATGTAGTGCAGCCCAGCGTGATTTAACTTCTCCGTCATTCCAGCTATTGGCTTGATCTTCATCAACGAACAACACAAGATGGTAATGATTATTCATCACAGCATAGGCACAAATTTGAATAGCAAATATGCTGGCTAATTTCTTCATTCTAGCTACAAGCATATTTTTGCGGTGTGAGTAATCTACGCCAGTTTGCGTATCGATACCGCACAAAAAAGAGCGACGCACGCATCGAGACATGCAATGATAAAATGGCGTTGCATTTAAATCTATTTTTGTTGCGCGAGCAGAAGTCATAAACAACTCTTCATAACAAGCATTATTCGGTTTCTTGATTATTGTTACAGATAAAAACATGATGCGCAAGATAATTTTTGCAAGAAAATGCAATTTGTTCAGTTGATGTTTTAACTATTTTTTATGCGTTGATGTTCTTTAGAAACTATTTTTGCCTGTCCTTTTCAGTTGTTGGCAGTTCTAATGAATGTTTTCAAATACTTTTTTGCCTGTCCCTTTATTGACTTAAATAGTTTCACATAGTAATCTGCGTGACCAATTTAAAGTGCAAGATAGCATGTCATTTCTTTGATTTTGCTCTTTTTTCGCATAGGAGTTTAAATTTTCATGTTAGGTGTAAGCAGCAATTTTGATAATGATTTAGAGCAAATTAAAGATAGCTATCCTCAAGAATTGATAAATGCATTTGGTGGCGCAGAACAAATAGCAAAGTTGCCAGTCTTGGATTTGGGAGAAAACATAGGCGCATCAGAGTATATAGATTTTGTGACACCTAAAATGATGAGTGCACAAATAATGAGGGGCAAAGATAAGATTGGTAGACCATTTATCAGTTTTTGTGTACGAATCGGTGAGTCACTTTCAGTTGAAACAATATTTCGTCGCGATGTTGAAAATAAAGATAAGTGGGCGATAGGTACCATACGTGGCTGCTCTGAAATTATTCCCCATACCGGATTGCGTTTAATTGAAGCAAGTTACGACTATTTAACCAGACTGGTTCAAGGAAAGCCTTGTGGCATGCGAGGTAATCCTTCTCCTTGGCAAGAGGTTAATCATGGTTGTGTAAAATTAGCCGTGCCGAAAGTGTCCCCACCAACATTACTCTTTAGCAAACTATCTTTATTGCCACAAAGTGGTGTAAAGCATGTTCATTTTGATCAAAAAGTTCACGCTGATACAGGTGAAGAATCAGAACTAAAGCCACCCTCAGCGTCAAGCTCTCCCAGAAAGAGTGTTTAGTGATTTTTGCCTGTCCTTTTAGTTTTGGTTGATAAATTGCCTGTCCCTTTAGACTAGTAAATTATAGATATGCAGATCATAGAGGTTTTTGAGTTGGTGGGGAGTTTTTCTTCTCACTGTCTTTTGACAGCCTCTGCAGTAAGCGATTTAGAAAGGGTCGTTTTGGTTTTTGTGCCTCAACCTCCGGTTTATTATTAGTTGGATTTTTATCATAAACAGTTTGTAATATTTTAACAACTTGGGTCATTTGGTCTTTGTTAAGCGTTATAGAGTTCTTGTCGTCATGAACTTTGTATTTTTTAGATTTTGAATCATAAGATACCTTAACAGTCGAAGGATCAAATGGCTTGTCTGAACTCACCGTGGCTCCATCGTTTAACAGGTGGTTAAGCATTTCTCGAGGTGTTTTATTAAATAGTTTTTGGACATTTTCAGCATTTTTATCTAGTTGAGCGCTATTTAGTTTTCTGTCAGCTTTTCTCATTTTAACTTCTATGCTAGGTTGTGCTTCGGTCAAACTTTGATGGACAGAATTAGCGGCCATTGCTTGAGCTTTTGCAATCGCAGCTCCAATGCTGCTAGCCTTAAAACCTCTATTGAATTCAGTTTCATTGCTAGAAATAATGTATCCTTGTTTTACAGGGTTAAAAGTAACGATGATGCTTTTAGGATTAATATCCTCCGCTATTTCAAGATAGCTTTTCAGTTGTTCTGCAGATAGTGCACGTAGCGCTTTTTCTAAATCAATACTATTTTGGGTGTTCTCTTTAGTAGCTTTTTCAGGACTTGCATTGGGATACGGCGCTGGTCTTTGAGGTTTAACATCTTCATAAGCGTTGCTTGCTGTTGCCTGTCCTCTAATCTTTTGCTGGGTCTTCTGTGTATTAATTAGTTTTCTTGCCAATTTACTTTTTGCTTTTTCACCATAAATAGTAATATTATCTCTAACCTTTCTTTCATTTTCGGCTGTTCCACCGGGAAAGCCTTTGCC
>JBFXKR010000193.1:0-4561 GCA_050173595.1 Candidatus Berkiella sp. | reverse complement strand
CCTCAATGAAGTGCATTGGTTAATTGAAAACACGAATGCGCAATTTATTTTATGTGGATCAAGTGCTCGAAAACTTAAAACATCATTCGCCAATTTGTTAGGCGGTAGAGCTTGGATTTATCATTTTTACCCATTGGTTTCTTCTGAAATCCCTGATTTTGATTTGTTAAGCGCATTGCAAAACGGCTTAATTCCAAATCATTATCAAAGCGACCCTCATCATATTCAAGACAGGCTTCAAGCCTATATCGATATTTATTTAACAGATGAAATTAGGAATGAAGGTTTAGTACGTAATTTAGCAGGGTTTGCCCGATTTTTAGATGTCGTTGGCCTGTGTAATGGCGAGATGATAAATGTTAATAATATTGCTCGCGATTGTGGAATTGACCGTAGCACTGTTCAAGGTCATTTTCAAATCCTCGAAGACACGTTGCTTGGGTTTCATATTTATCCTTATCGAAAAAAAATAAAGCGCGATATCATTACTGCTACACCTAAATTTTATTTATTTGATGTTGGTGTTGCTAATTATCTGGCTAAACAACAACTCGCCAGTTTAAAGGGTATCGTAGCAGGCAGAAGCTTTGAGCATTTTATCTTAATGGAGTTAATGGCCTATATTGGGTTAAATCGAAAACGTACCGATATTACATACTGGCGTACTAAAACAGGCTTAGAAGTCGATTTTATTTTAGGGCAAGCTAAACTGGCGATTGAGGTAAAGCTTAGTGAACAAGTTCACCAGCAGGACTTAAAAGGGTTAATAGCATTCTGTGAGGAACATCCTAAAGCGCAAGCTATTGTTGTTTCGCAAGATAGCAGGCCAAGAATGCTAAAGGTAAATGACAATTTAACCATTTCAATTCTTCCCTGGCAGATTTTTTTAAAGAATTTATGGGCAGATGAAGTGTTCTAATATAATCACCTCACCCTATTCTAGATAAACCCCTCATAATTATTGAAAAAAACGTGAATAAAGGGAGTTATATTCTGGTTGATCTGAAGTAATTAATATTGGGTAATCAGCAGCGCGTTTATACTTACTAATCACCCCGTCATAGATATTCAAGCTATATTTCATCGGATTTTCAAAATCACAATCATAAAAATAGCGTGTTGTTTCTGTAAAATATACTGATTCTCCCGCTGAAACCCATACTATTTCGTGAATACTTAAGCTTTGCATGAATATATTTTTCCTATCGCAGTTTAGGAAATTATAAAAGTGAGAACATTAACAAAGGAACGTAGAAAGCGCAATAAGTGCATATACGTTACGCCATGATTTATTTGCAGCGAGTTAATATGTCCACCACTAATCTTAAAACAGTACGAGTTGAACAGGTGAGCTGATCCCCTGACGATGGGCACCTCTAAATTAATTACTGTAAACCACTGTGCAGTGAAATTGGTAACGTACTCATTTCTGCGCAACACAACTCTTTTCTTAAAATAATGAAATATCTTCTCTTGTTAATTTTGATTTATATTATTTTATGCCATATAAAAATATTGCTTTTTAAGCACAGCTGGGTGCTCTTCTTTTACCAGATTGATTTCTCTCTTGTTATATATTCTTTTTGTGCAATTTTGCCCCCTAAAATGTATCGATTAACTGATGAACGGTATAAGCAACGCGATATTTTGTTTGACTTAAAAGAAAGCGAAGTTTAATATCTAACACAAATTATGTGAGCAACTACTTATTTATTTCTAACTATAAGGTGATTTATGCGAAATCTTACAAATCAAGAATTAAACAGTGTTTCTGGAGCAACTATTGCCAATCAGCTACCCGTGGGTACTGAAATTAATGGAATAACACGAACTTTTGTTGATCCAGCAACGGCACTAATACAAACTGAACTGCTGTGCGCGTGGGAAACCATCCCAACCCCATATACGGGGGTTGCAGATTATGAATTTACTCCTTATTTTTATAACGAAAAATACTTCTCAAGCTGGGCAGACAGCTTTAACAGTCCGCTCAACAATAAGCATCCTCATGGTAATTGGAAGGGTAAATCTTGGTAAATAATTAGCTAATCTTGTTGGGGCAAGTATGTGCTTGCCCTGATTGATAAAGATCAGCCACAATACGCCTTCACAACCCATGACAATCGCACTAAAATTATCGTGTATTTCTTATGTAGGGGACGACCTCAGTGTCGTCCCGATAAAAATACTGATTTTAACAGGGCCGGCCCCTACGAAGATTCTAATCTTTGTGCTTGTATCTCATAATTTATAAAAAAATCATATGGTTACTGTGGTGCAATTGCCATCCTTCACATCCCTTTTTTAATATAAGGTGACACTTGGTGCTAAAATCATCCTTGTGCAGCTGCATAGCTTTTCTGCAATAAAGTGTATCTTCAATAAAAAAAAGCAGCAAAATAGTTCCGAAGTACGATGTACAGTTATTCTAATTTTATGCCAGCATTGGTAGATGGTTAGAAATATGTCTAGAAAGGCACTATATAATTGATTAATAGAGAGATATTTCACCTATTCTTTAAGGGAAAAAGCAATGATTAAATGAAACTGTTTCTTAGGAGGAAATGATTATGAAAATCAGAACAGTAAAAAATCTGATCATACGCATGACCATCTCGCCCTTGACTCTTCTATTAATGATTTTTCTACTTACCTTTTCAGGGTTCAGTTACGCTGTTGCACAAACAGGTGATGCAACTGATGTGACTGCAACGCCTGGTTATCCTACACTAACTCAATGTCGTAAAGGTCTTGGGAATAGCTTTGATGAATTCCAGCAAAAAATGAATGAAGCACATGATGTGACTAAAGCAACCATCAATCGCGTAATGGCAAACTACATCATGAATGATGCAGCATTAGAGTACGATCCCAGATGGTTTGAAGCATTTTTTGGACCATTAAATGAAACTTCAAAAAAAGAAGTGAGAACCGTTCTGAGTAAAGTTCAGGCTATTTACAATAAAGGAAATTATATGATTGTCTGCCTGGGAAATGATCACGTTGGAAGTTATGTCGGCGCTAAGACAGAGTCACAAGCTAGGTGTGGTGAAAATAGCGCCCTTGTAGATGGTACCTGTCATGGTGGTGGGGCAGCTTTCAAAAGTATTCCTATGCCCATGATTGGTTTGAGTTTAGATCAGATCAGCGTTCAAGCAACAAGCGCTTTACCCGTATATAAAGATGCAAAAGCTTCTTTCTGTAGCCGTATCGCTGATGATCCAACACTGCGACCAGATGGCTGGCCATTTGCTGTTACAACTGATTCTATTGCTAAGGTGTCACAAGTAGACATTACATCAGTTGATTTAGCTTTAACAACCTTTCACGAGTTTAGTCATTCTGTCAATCTGTGCGGTCCCGAAGACGATCATAAAACTGGCTGTATTGGGAATGGAAAGGATCCTTGGGAAGGAAATATTTCTAATCCTGATGTCCTCATCTATGATTTTGGATATTGTCTTCATACCGTCATAGATTTAGCAAAGGTCCACCCTGAATATGCACGTAGAAACGCTGATACTTATGCTCAATTCCTCTTTGCTCCAGGCAATGTCGTTGCGCCAGACATCCCTGACTATGAGCAACGTTTCTTGACTGCTCCTGGCCAATAATGGATGAAGTTTCTAGAGTGTAAACTGGCTATCAATGAATACGCATTAAATTGCTTTTAGTTGCTCAACTTTGGTGTCTGACACCTCACATGCTTATTATTTAATTCTTTTAGGGATAAAATACCTGATGTTAAATCACAGGTACTCAAAATGAATAAATTATTTAAATTATCACTTATAGCTTCCCTATTACTGTTTCCTTTGGCACTTTTGGCACACCCTTTGTCAAAGATTCATACCATTCAAAGTATGCAGGAAATAGAAAAATATATTGATCACAGAACGCTTGTGATATTCGATTTAGATCATACTGTTTTTGAGGGTAAAAATTACGGTTATGGTCATGCTAACTGGTATTATGATGAAATTGATAGAGGCAAAGCAAAAGGAAAAAACGAAAAAGAAATTATTTTTAAAATTTTCCCACATTGGTTAGTATCACAAAAAGATAAGTCTGCCCATGTTAAACCGGTTGAAACATTAACGCCTGCTCTAATTGCAAAATTGCAGAAAAAAAATAATATCGTAATGAGTTTAACTGCCCGTCAGGTACCACTTGTTGATATCACTATCAAGCATTTAGTAGAAATCAACATCGATTTTTCCTCAAATACATTACCGGATACAATCATTCATGGCTTTTATGCCCCTACTTTGATGAAAAGTGGTATTATTTTCACATCGGAATATAATGATAAAGGTGAGGTGTTAAAAGCCTATCTTAACAAGCTTAATATCCATCCTCAAAAAATAGTCTTTGTCGATGATAGTAAAAGACATTTACAAGCGGTTACCAAATTCTACCCCCATATTGAAGTCATTGGTTTACATTATCCTCTTGTTGCACAAAACAAAAGGAAAAACTGGGATGGCAATTCGGCGCATGATGATTATTGTAATGTTGCCAAAAATCACCCTGAATTAAGTGATTACGCATTAGATTGTGT
>JBFXKR010000192.1:0-4546 GCA_050173595.1 Candidatus Berkiella sp. | reverse complement strand
TATCAGCAAAATATTTCAAAAAGGTATGGCGGAAGCATCTTAGAAAAATATGGATATACGTTTCCACTTGAACAAGTCAAACCGATAAAGCTAAGAGCTGATTTTGTAATAGCAAACCTTGAAACCCCGATCACAGATATAGATAGATCCCCATTCGAAGGCATAAAAGAATATTTACATTGGACCGATGTAAAAAAAGCCCCTAGCACACTTATAAATCATAATATCTCTTTGTTAAGCCTTGCTAACAACCACACTTTTGATTATGGAAAAAAAGGTTTTGAACAAACTCTAAATATTCTAGAAAATTACTCTATACCAGTCATTGGAGCTGGGAAAGATATTAATGAAGCAGGTGAACCATTTTTAGTTGAATTAAACTTTGAAGAGAAAATATTTAAAATTGCAATCATAGGTGCCTTCGAAGACTTATCTAGGTATCGCAACAAATATGAGGTTTATGCTGAAGATAAAAAACCAGGGTTAATGCCACTTAACTTGGATGATATTGCCAACCAAATTTCAAAGTTAAGGGAAGAAGATCCTGAATTATTTATTATTTTATATCCACACTGGGGAAGCAATTATAGTTGGCGTGAAGATGAACAGATCAAAATAAGTAATGAGTTGATCAACTGCGGCATAGATTTAATCATAGGTCACGGTGCTCACATGATCCAAGAAGTTGAAAGAACTAATGGAAAGTGGATAATATTTAGCATTGGTAACTTTATGTTTAATTCACCAGGTAGATATGAGAAACTTAAAGCACCACCCTATAGTTTTGTTGTTTCACTTAATATTTTACATAAAAACAACAAATTTGAGATTTATTTAAAATTATACCCTATATTAACAGATAATAAATTGACTAATTACCAGACTAGATTTTTGAGCCATGGTGAGTTTGCACATTTTCTAGACATTTTCGCTCCAAGAATTTTAATAAAGCAACCAAAACCGTCTGATATCGACATCAAAAAAGATGAGATAGGGTTTTATATTGAACTACCTGTATTAAACCATCAAATTATAAAAACAACAGTTCAAACCAAGTGGATTGGCATGGTTTATCATGAGTCACTAAAAAATGATTCTGAAAATCACATCTATCCTTGGATAGCCCGCGCTTTTGTTATTGATAGAGAACTTGAAAAGCATGATTACAAGTTAATTTGTTTTACACCTCGTAATTTTAATTCAAGCAACAATACCGTTACTGGCTTCATGCTAGAACATGGTCAATTTAAACCCATAACTGTGCCAATTCCGAAAGTAATTTATAATTTTCATATTGGCAAAGCGGAGCGTCATTTATATCGCGAATTTGAATCGTTGGCTTTAAAACTGGGAGTTGAAATTTATCCTACATTACCTCTTAGGAAACTTACCAGTGATAAACTTCAATCAGCTAAACTAGTTGTTGAGTTTGACAGCAACCTCATTCCTAAAACAGAGCACTTTGAAGGTGATGCTTCTCAATTGCAATCGTATTTGGATTTATATAAATCTGTTTTTATTAAGCCAAGATTTGGCAATATGGGCAATGACATATATGTACTTAAAAAAGATAATCACAATTATAGATTAGCGTACTATTTTAAAGGCAAAAGAACTGAAGATGTATTTAATGATTTATCCAAATGCGCTGATTTTATTAACAAAAACATTAATGATAAAGAATACATTATTCAGCAAACAATCGACATCCCACAATACAATGGTTCCGTGTATAATATACGCTCAATTGTTTTTTTAATTAATAGCCAATGGAGATTTCTAAGTGAACTGATTGTTAGCGAAAAAGGAAAAGATGTAACAAATTTATATCAAGGCGGTAATTACCAAGATACTAAATCTTTTCTTTATCATATATTCCCAGCTAATCGAGCCCCCATAATCTTGAAAAGAATTGAAACCACTTCAATTGAAATAGCCAAATTTATTGGCATGCGATTTGAGAACAAGATAAATGAAATTGCTTTTGACATACTAATAGACAAAGATGAAAATCTTTATCTTGCTGAATTAAATGTCAAACCAGGCTTAGCTGGCGAGCCTATGAAATATAGCAACTACTTTCTAATGACAGAAGGAGAAAACCACACATATGAGACTCTCACTGTAAAGCATGGAGAATATTTAGCTAAATCTTTACTTGACAGATGTCACCCTGACACCCTTACCAAAACCACAATCAACAAAAAATATTGGTTTGAGAATATTACATCGAATACACTGTTTACCCATGAAAAAATGAATCTAATTTCTGAAATGATTTTTGATGCTTTAATTAGCAGACAATACAAAATTGAAAACTTACCAATAGATTTGCAGATAGAATCACCGCAGTTAATTTTTCTTACAATATCTGACGACAATATGACAGGTATAAAATATTTAGGAAGAGGCGGCTCTTTATTAGAAGCCATTAATGATGTCATGCAAAAAATCTTTGACTCACAGCCTACAGATATACAAGCTTTAAAAATCGACATTGTCGAAGAAGTTACTGTTTTAAAAAGCCAAGACATTAGAATACCATTCTCACAAGACCGTAGCTTATATGGTATTGCTTTCGATGAGAAACTAGAAATTGCCTACCTTCCTGAAGAGATTGTCACAAAAACTATCATTAACAATGATGAGTTATTGAAACTAAATTCCATTTTTAAATCATCAAAACTGTCCTCATCGCAAAAAAATGTCCTTTCTAAATCCAAATCAATCACCATTTATCGATTTAAACTTCAAAGTTATTTTATATCAAATTTACTTAAAGCCCTATTATATCGCGGACATCGTATATTTGAGCAGATTAATACTAATATACTTTATGAAACTGCAGTCATGGCTGGTAATTATTTACAAGCAGCAGTTAAAGATGACGGTAAGTTTGCATATGAATACTTGCCAAAAAAAGATGTAGAAAGTGATCGCTATAATGTGCTACGGCATGCTGGCAGTGTGTATTCAATGTTAGAATTGTATGAACTCACAAAAAATCAACTATTGATGGACACCATCAATCTTGCTCTAACTAATTTAATTAATAGAGCAAAACCTATTAGCATTAAAGGTGAGGAGCTGTTATGTATAGTTGAAAAAGACTTCGCGAAACTTGGCGCAAATGCCCTTACGCTCTTATCACTATCCAAATATATGTTAATAACAAAAGACTCATCTTATCTTTCTGTTGCCAGAAAACTGGCCTTGTGGATTAAACACGTTCAAGCCAATTCAGGCCAATTTTTAATTCATAAATATAGATTTTCTAAGAAATCAAATACAGACTTTGTTTCAGGATACTATCCTGGTGAAGCTATTTTTTCACTAGCTCTTTTTTATCAGGTTGATCCGGATCCTATTTGGTTAGACACAGCAATTAAAGCTGCTAATTATATTATTAATGTAAGAGATAAAAATAAAAAAATATCCCAACTTGAACATGATCACTGGCTGTTATATGGCTTAAATGAATTATATCCTTTGAATTCTGACTCTAATTACATTAAACATACGCTAAAAATATGCCAGGCCATCATTAATTCTCAATATAAGAAATCTGAGCCACCTGATTATTTAGGAAGTTACTATAATCCACCTAGATCAACTCCTGCTGCGGTTCGCACTGAAGGTCTTTGTGCAGCCCATCGCTTACTAAGTAGCCTTAAATATGACAACGAATCTAAAGAAATTCTAAAAACGATTAAGTTGAATATAAGATTTCAGTTACAGACACAGTTTCATCCAGAAAGAGCTCTCTATTTTAAAAATCCTAAACGTACGTTGGGAGGTTTTAGCCGTAGCCTAACAGATTACAGCATCCGGATTGATTATGTTCAACATAATTTATCAAGCATCATTGGTTTATACAAAATTTTAATATAATTGCTAATTCTTTGCGTTTAACGCTTTTTCAAAACTGCTCATTAAATCATTTAAGTATTGTACCATCCCTGGATCAGCAGCATATTGTGGCACTAAAGTACTCCAAGTTTTAACCGTGGGAGGATCCAGCGTCAATATACCTTTATCAAATAGTCCAATCTGGGTAAGTATCATGCTTGGTGTAGTACTAAAATAGAATGTTAATGCCGTATGCCACTGGGTTAAAGCTTCAGTATTAATATTTAAAATTTTTTCTTCATCAGGTATAGATGCTAAGCTTATTCTGAATTCTGTCCAATCATGCTTTTGATGTAAAATTTCATCTTCGATAACTTTTAGAAATGTACCTTGTAATCTACTTGGAACCTGCGCTACTTTTTTGCTAATTTTATGTTTATCTATATATTTCATCCGATATTCATCAACAAAACTGTGAAATAACATCCCTCGAAGAAATGGAGATTTTTCTTGATAGATTTGAGCTAATGTCACATCTTTATAATGTGTTTGGCTTCGCTTAACGACACCTAAGTAACGAATATCAGGAAAAACAGTGCCAAGTAAAAACAAACTTTTCTCTTGAGGTGAATAGTTTGGCGCATAAGTTACAAGCCAACGCTCTCCTAGGGCAACATGCATCGCAGGACCAGCTGCC
>JBFXKR010000191.1:0-4573 GCA_050173595.1 Candidatus Berkiella sp. | reverse complement strand
AATTGTACGGCTTAACCAAACTGAGGGCGTATTATCCAATTTTTGAGACCCTTAACAAACGTTTTAAATCACTTAAAATCGCTTTTGCTTCGATATCCGCATCGTAATGCATCATGATATTGCCTTGGGGATCGATGATATACACTTCACCAACAGTATCTCTGGCATCACTATTACTGATTTGATTAAAAAGAACATCATAATCTTTTATCGCCATGTTGGCGCGTGGCATATCCCCGTAGTTGTCACTTAAATAGGTTTCACAAACACTTTGTGGGCATTGGGGGTGTGCTAAAAATAAGCGATCAAGTCTGGAAGCGTCTTTGCCAAGCGCGGTACGAATTTGTCGCATGTTGTATAAGATTTCATGGCAGGTTTGTTGGCACTTGGCTGGGCTGGCATAAACAAGCCACCACTTACCGCTTAAGTCTTTACCTGTAAATGATTTTTTTTCGCCAATATCATAAAGGGGTGTTTGGTTAATATTGATAGGCGGTGTGATTAAATCACCATGATTACTCATGCGAAATTCATGTCTTGCGCTTTTTTGAACCATATTCCAGGCAAACAAAAACGGACCGGCAATAACAATGACAAATAACAACAAGATAAGTTTTGGATTTTTAAAAAATGTGGGGGATGGTGTGTTCATGCTTTACCCTTAAAATGGCGCACGCTTAGGATACTTAATAGGAATAACAGGGCTGCTAAAGAAAACCATTGAAAAGCATAGCCCCGATGACGTGCAGGGGGCATTTGGTCGCTGATGATCGTTGGCGGCTCAAAAGCAAAAGGTGATTTTTTGTCTAATATAACTAACATTTTATAGAGCTTTCTACCTGTCAGTTGTTCAATTAATGCTAAATCAAGCTGCTGTATTCTTAATGGCCATGAAATGGCTGATGTTTCCAGCGCATTATTGATAAACGGGTTACGATACGCAAAATCTAAATAACCTTCAATGGTAACTTCACCCTTTACGGCTTCTGGGTTGGGAATATGTTGTCGTGATGCGCCTAATGGGATCCATCCTCGATTTATCAGCACTAATTGGCCATCAGATAAGCTAAAGGGTACGAAGACATGATAGCCGGGCACTGCATTGTTTGTTTTGTTGTCTAACAAAATTGTGCGCTCGTTTAAAAACTTACCTTGCAAGGTAATGCGTGAAAATCGCAAGTCTTGTGGCGTTTTTTCAGACAAGGCGGATGATTCAAGTACGCTTTGGCGTTGTCCTTGTTGCAATTGTGCAAGTAACGCTTCTTTTTGATTAGCTCGAGAAAGTTGCCAAAACCCTAAGCCCACAAGTAAAGTAATCAACAATGCAATGAGCAAGATGATGGCAGCCACTTTCAAATAGGATCTACGTTTCATGGAAAATCACTGGTTAATCAAAATAGTTATCTACGCGTTTATGATCTCAATTGTATATGCGCTGGGATCGGGGCTTTATTACCTTTTGTATAGGCGGGACAACAGCGATAAAACCGTTAAAGCATTAACGGTGAGAATTAGTTTATCTCTTAGTTTATTTTTTTTACTTCTCATAGCTTATGCTATGGGGTGGTTAAAGCCCCATAGCATTTTGCCTACAACCAATAAACAAATACAAAAAGGAATAGCCACACCACATCTACAAAATGCCAATACCATGCCACCGCTTCAAAACCAAAATGGTGCTCAGGAGTAAAATGGCCTTTCATGCAGCGTACTAGTATAGCTATTAGCATGATGGTTCCGATGGTCACATGGGCACCATGAAAGCCTGTGAGCATAAAAAAGGTTGAGCCATAGATCCCAGAGCCTAAGGTTAAACCAAAATGATGGTAAGCCTCATAATACTCATATGCTTGAAAGCATAAGAAGGTTGCGCCTAAGGCAACGGTAAGAAATAAGCCAATAATCAATTGGACGCGATTTTTCTTAATGAGTCCCCAATGCGCAACAGTAATGGTGGCGCCGCTGGTTAATAAGAGTAGCGTATTGAGCGCCGGGATCCCCCAAGCATTAATAATTTCTTTGGGTGAGGGGAACATTTGCGGATCAGGCGAATTCAATAAAGGCCAAATCGCTTTAAAATTTGGCCATAAAAGATGTGATGATCCCCTTTCGCCTTCGCCGCCTAACCAGGGCACAGCAAAGTTGCGGGCATAAAACAGTGCGCCAAAAAAGGCAGCGAAAAACATTACTTCAGAAAAAATAAACCAAGCCATGCCCCAGCGAAAAGATTTATCCATTTGTTTTGAATATAAACCTTGGTGGCTTTCATGTATCACATCCTTAAACCAGCCAAACATCATGTAGGCCACAACCAAGGAACCTGCAAAAAATAAATAGTGACCAAAAGCATGACCATGGATCCAATTGGCTAAACCTACCATAAAGATCCCAAGACCAATCGATCCTACTATTGGCCAGTGGCTTTGCGCTGGCACATAATAATGTTCATGTTGATGCGGCTTTTGCGACATTCAAGATCTCCCTATTTTTGGGTCACATCAAATAAAGTGTAGGCTAAAGTAACCGTTTTAATATCAGCAGGAAGTTTTGGATCAACGGCAAACAATAAAGGCATATCTTTGCCTTCATTCGCTTCAAGCGGTTGATGTTGAAAACAAAAACATTCCATTTTCTTCACATGCTTTGCAACAAGACCTGGGCTCACGCTGGGTATTGCTTGAACTATTTTAGGCTTGTTACTTAAATTTTTAACCCAAAAAGTCGTGTTAATATACTCTCCAGGATGCACCGTGTATTTTCTTATTTTGGTGCTAAATTCGTTTTCAGAATCAGGCAAAGATTCATTTAAAGTTGCCAGTAATACCACCGTGATCGTTCGGCTTTTATCAATGTCACTATTCACCGTTTCAACGATGCCGGATGTTTTGCCATTTAATCCGGTCGCTTTGCAAAAAACACTATAAAGCGGGACAAGGGCAAAACAAAACCCAAACATGCCAACAACAATGAATGTTAGAAAAGAGAGATGTTTGCGCATTTTTTTGGGTTGTTCAGTCATTTTATTGTCTGTGTCACAAACGACACATTCCTCAGATTATTTCACAATAGGTGGCGTACTAAAGCTATGGTATGGAGGAGGGGATGGTAACGTCCACTCAAGACCATGTGCATTTTCCCAAACTTGATCCGTTGCTTTTTTGCCGCCGCGAATGGTTTTTATCACAATGTATAAAAAGAGAAGTTGGCTTGCGCCAAAGATAAATGCGCCAATGCTAGCAATTTGGTTAAATTCTGCAAATTGTAGCGCATAGTCGGGTATACGACGTGGCATGCCAGCGAGCCCTAAAAAGTGCATTGGGAAAAAGGTAATATTAATTGAGATAAACGATAGCCAAAAATGAGTTTTCCCAAGAATTTCAGGGTACATATGCCCCGTCCACTTTGGTAGCCAATAATAAGCAGCTGCCATAATGGAGAAAATAGCGCCAGGCACTAATACATAGTGAAAGTGGGCAACCACAAAATAGGTATCTTGGTATTGAAAATCAGCGGGAGCAATCGCCAACATTAATCCTGAAAAGCCACCCATAGTAAATAAAAAGATAAATGCCAGCGTAAACAGCATGGGTGTTTCAAAGGTCATCGAACCTCTAAACATGGTTGCTGCCCAATTGAACACTTTAACACCGGTTGGCACAGCAATCAGCATGGTTGCATACATGAAGAACAATTCAGCAGCGACGGGCATGCCGGTTGTAAACATATGGTGCGCCCAAACAATAAAAGAAAGGAATGCAATGGAGCCAATGGCATAAACCATGGAAGCATATCCAAATAAATGCTTGCGGGTAAAGGTTGGCAAAATCTGAGAGATAACACCAAATGCAGGTAATATCATGATGTACACTTCAGGGTGGCCGAAGAACCAAAATACATGCTGAAACATCACAGGATCGCCACCACCCGCTGCGCTAAAAAAGCTGGTGCCAAAATGTCTGTCTGTGAGCATCATGGTGACGCAGCCTGCTAATACAGGCATCACTGCAATTAACAAAAAGGCGGTAATTAACCAAGACCAACAAAAGATAGGCATTTTCATTAAGGTCATGCCAGGAGCGCGCATGTTCAATATGGTCGCAATCACGTTGATTGCACCCATAATTGAAGACATACCCATTAAGTGAACTGCAAAAATAAAGAAATCTGTTGATGGCGGACCAAATTCAGTAGACAAGGGAGCATAGAACGTCCAACCAAAATTGGGCGCAGAGCCCGTCATAAACAAGGTACTTGCTAACATACTAAAAGCGATGGGTAAAATCCAAAAGCTCCAGTTGTTCATACGAGGTAGAGCCATATCAGGAGCACCCACCATCATCGGAATCAGCCAATTTGCCAAACCAACAAACGCTGGCATCACGGCACCGAAAACCATGATAAGCCCATGCATGGTTGTTAATTGGTTGAAGAATTCGGGATTAACAAGTTGTTCGCCAGGTCTAAATAGCTCTGCGCGAATCAGTAAGGCCATACATCCGCCAAACAAAAACATGACAAAGCTAAACCAGAGGTACATTGTACCGATGTCTTTATGATTGGTGGTGAGCACCCA
>JBFXKR010000190.1:0-4582 GCA_050173595.1 Candidatus Berkiella sp. | reverse complement strand
TTGGATCAATATCGAACTTCGTTTCCATGCTTATACCTTATTAATACTGGGCGCTGCCGCGCCCTAGGATAATCAAGAATAAGCAGTTACACAATCCTTTTTACAGTCTCAATATAAGTTGCAAGAAGGCAAGTTCAATTCATCTTCTATTTTTTCGTATTTTTGCCTTTTTGCGATTTAGTCCGATGGGGTTTCTTTGGGGCAGGTTTGGGAGTTTGTTGTGGTAAAAAGCCTTGTCTAACACTTTGTGTTTGCACAACATGGTTTTTTTCAGCTTGGCTTTCTTTTGATACGATATTACGATATAAAAACAGTATGCTTCTATTATCACTGCCTACTACTTTCTGATAAGGGTATGCCCTTTTATTACCTCCAATACCAAGCACTTTTGCACACAAGGTGATATCGCCATTATGTTGTGTATCTGTTAACTTAAATCCAGTGTCACCTTTTTTGCGTGCTTGTTTAGGTACGTCAAAGAGTTTCTCAAATTTGCCACGCACTTCTATAGAGCAGTCATCTGCCTGTAGAGAATCCTCTAAACAGACATAAAAACTCACCATTGAGTTTTGCATGCGACAACGTTTGATATTTTTGTGTTTATGATCTTCTCCAAATAATTTTGCAAATTTAAGCTTTTTGGGTGAATCGCTTAAATTATCAGCCGCTTTTAAATCAGGCTGCATATCAATTTGCACCGCCCCTCTTGTCTTCACTCTTTCAGGTGGTGGTGGATTATCTTTTAGGAATTTTCGACCGCTTGATTGTTCGCCACTTGAAATTTGAAGTTGCTCTAAATCTTCAATCAAGGCTTGATTTGCTGATTGTTCTTGTTTAGCGTCCCTTTTTAGTTGAGTACAGATACGTAACAATGACTCAATGTCTGTCTTAGAGGCATGAAACAAATCTTGTGTCACTAAACAGTGATTGTTGACTGTATATTTTAACTTGCAACGTTGATTTTTAACTTCTTCATCCAATCTTACTTTTAAATTTTGATTCAATGCAATAACAAAATGAGGATAGGGCTCTTTTTTTAGATGGACTTCTTCGTGATGAGATACAATTAACGTTAGTTGCGCTATTTTGTCTGCTTTTTTTTCATTAACTGAATGTTGTAGGTCCTGAATAAATGCATCATTTAAATTATCAGGTTTGCATTCTTTATGGGCATACATTTTGTTAATGATGTTAAAGTAAAGCATCAATTCATCAAGTTCGCAGTTTTGCTGAATCCTCGTTTTAAGAGCCACAAAGAGTAAACCCACAACAGAACGTGCTTTTTTCTTATTAGACATTAGTGCAATGGCAATATTATTATTTACCGCTCCCCTTAGCGTTATGGTGGTATCAATGTTTTCTAAAAAACACGCAAGGAACTGCCATGCAAAGTCAAAGTCATTCTTGTTTAAACGATAAACGATGTTATTTTTCAATAATTGACTGATAGTTGCTTGCAACTTTTCTTTACTTAAAATGCGCTCTGCCATAACAATACAAAGAGGCAAAGTCTGAACAAAATTTCTACCATCTTGAGCACTTAAGTCTTTAATGGTTCGTAATAAATTTTTGGGGTTGATAAGCTCTACACTTTTTCCGCTATTATCTGGTATAGATATTTTGGCTTTATGGTTTAACATGCCAAAATAACATTGATACAACATGCCGACGTATCCATCAAATCGTTGGTTGCTTTTGTCCATAAGCGGAATTTTAGACAATAAATAGTTATGCTCCATCTCAAGGTTGTTTAAAATTCGAAGTATTTCAGGTAAATCATCATTGCTTTTAATGAGAGAAATTTTAGCATTTAACAAATGAAAGTTGACCATTGATTTAAAAAGCCTAAAATGAACAATCATGTCTGAAAATAGTTTGGCATTTATTTTGCAGATCATGCGCATTTGATTCAACAATTCAATTATATTATTATGGCGCTCCAAATAACCGTTATAAAATTTAATTGCTTCCTCATGAGAAACATACATATGCCAGCCGCCAGTAACATGTTCATTCCAAATTTTGGCTGTTATTGCGATAGCGTTTTTGAACTTTGAAATGTCATCCTTGAGAAAAAGCTGGCCTGTTTTAAAATGTTCAACTAATAAAGAAAATTCCTTAATAAGCACATCCAGGGCTTGAATGCCCGCCTGTGCTTGTCCTTGCTTTTTAGTTTCAAGAGATTCCAAAAGGTCAAATAGCGTTATAACTGTTTGTGCAAATAAGCCTGTAGATTTTACTGGATTACTACTTGTTTTCATGCCGCCTTTCATTAAAACCCCATATAGTGCTTTTGATTGATTAAATAAATGGATTGGTATGATACATGAGGCGATATTTGCCCACAACAAATAAACCGAATCAAGCAAAGCCAACTACAATAAGTGATAATAATAAGACATTATTTAAGCAAATTTACTGGTTTGGTTGATATACACCACATATTTTTCAGTGTTCCTTTAAGCAAAATATCGCCTTATTTTGAACGTCTATCGTTAATGAAGTGCATTTAGCCCCTGAAATTGATTAAATGTAGTGAAATTTATGACATATCTGGGGATGGC
This sequence comes from Candidatus Berkiella sp., assembly GCA_050173595.1. Taxonomy (GTDB): domain Bacteria; phylum Pseudomonadota; class Gammaproteobacteria; order Berkiellales; family Berkiellaceae; genus Berkiella. The sequence continues at coordinate 2,018 of JBFXKR010000190.1, read as the reverse complement.
TTATGAACTTTACACGAAACTTTATAGATTCTTTGATTGACCAAGATGAAATCAATAACATAAAACTGTTAAACAGTTTGCATGTATCTACCAGTAAAAGTGAGTACGACAATTCTGAATCATTAGCCTTGGAAAGTGAAATTAAACGAATTATAAATAAAAGTAAAATAGCCCCCATGTTAGAAAATCTCAAGTTTAACAACAGGAACTATAAGTTCATTTTAAATAATGTATTTGATACATCTGCTGAAGATCTTGGACAAATGATTCAAGCGCTAGAAGAACTGTCGGCACCTAAACTAAAGTCCCTCATTAGTAAACTAAAATTATTTAAAGTTAAGCTTGAAAATTACAATCAAAAGATTAGTCCTAAAGGACTCTATGGCTGTTTAACTGCTGTTAATGCTATGTGTAGTAATTCGACGACAGTTGAACCTTCAATGCCATATCAACATGCCTTATTAACAGGTGTGGTGATGCCTATTTTTAATTTATTTAAAGATTTAGAAGAAGAAAATGCAGATCTCACAACAAGCTCTATTCCTAAGCTAGAGTATGCTAAAGCGAAAATGTTAGAGGCATTGAGACGCTTTTCGACAGTCCAAGAACAAGCTTTGCAAAACGAATTAGATAAGTTTGACGAGCATACAAATAGATTTATCGCAGAGCAAGTGGATAAACAAAACCAAATGACTGCTAAATTGGTTGAAAAATTAGCACAATTACAACAATCATGCCAATCGCTTTCACTCACTCCAGATGAGAAAAGTAAAATCGAACATGAAATCAAAGAAATTGATAGTCAAATAAAAAAGATAGATACTGCTCAAATGCAACGAAGTATTTCAGAATATCATGAAATGAAAAGAAATAAACTTGTGAAGCAGCGTGCAACAGAGGAAAAAGCGCTCAAAGAGTTTTTTCAATCAGTTGATGAAGAACTTACTTTTATTCGAAGAAGCATCGGTGCATTAGCACAAAAAAGAATAATAGAGCAACAATACCAGGGCGCGACTAAAAGAAGCGAGCTTAGAAAACGTAAACATGAAATTGAAGCACTTAAAGAAGCAACAGGTCGCCATTATTTGTTGTCAGATAATCACGCTACTAAAAAATTCGTTAATAAGCATGGTGGAAAGTTGCTTTATAACTTATCACAAGGAAAATTGGCTGCCATGGGGCGAAGTGATGGGTTATGTGGCGGATATTCCGCAGAATTTTTAGAAGTATGTTCAATTGATGAGTTTAAAGACTTAACTTTTAAACAAAAGATGGATAAATTTAAGAGTATCTTGGCATGTAAACAAAGTTTTGCATTAGATCAGTCAGCAGATATCACTCGAAATGATCTAACAATACAACTTGAATCTGCTTTGCGATGGGATGTACAAAATGAACCTCAATATGGAAAAGGGGCTGTTCTATTTGAAATACAATCAGATGATAAATCACATGCCAGCCATAAACGTACTAAACAAAATGCAAGAGCTTTTTATCAAAGATTTGTAACTGGCATTATAGACCAGTGCAACTCCCGTGAAAGCGCAAGATTAATGTTATGGTTTTTTGATAAACAGCAAGGTCATGCTGTGGCATTGAATTATGATAAAGATGGCTTCTTGTTTCATGATTCCAACACAGGTTATATTCATTTTAGTGATAAAAGTAAGTTTGCCACATTCTTGGCTGATTATTTTTATCTGAATTATCCTGAATTAACAGAGTGGGCTAAAGTGTTTGATTATGATGTTGTTAGAGACAACGTTAGCAAATATAAGTTCAAACTCCAATCTGACGATTCAGTTACAGTGCTTGGTGCACTAGAGCAGGCGTTGATAAAACAACAAAGCCAAATGTTAGAAAAAACAATGGCAATTAAAGAAAAGGTCAAAACGCTAGATAGGTCGCTCAAAGCAATTGAAGCACATACACATCAAGAGCAGCCAACAGAGCCACAGGAAACGCAAGAAAAGGAAAAATTAATAAGCGATAATGTTGCCCAAAGACAAAAATCGCTT
>JBFXKR010000189.1:0-4620 GCA_050173595.1 Candidatus Berkiella sp. | reverse complement strand
AAAGAGCTAAAATGCGTGCCTTACTTAATAGTGATACTCACAGAAAATTAGACATTATTAATCAGCTAATAGAAAAAACAAATGCTGACATAGTGATCCATGCCGGTGATTTTGGATTTTATGATGAAACGAGCTATCAACATTTAAGCTCACGTGAACTATTGTTATTAATCACGCATTCGCCTTATCGAAATGAATATTCGTTAGATAAAGCTGATAAAGAAACCCTTGTTGAAATTGTTAAAAAACATCATCTCTTGGGTGATTTCGATGATTATCTAAATCAGAGGAAGAAATTTCAGAAGCCAGTCTATGCGGTTTATGGAAATCATGAAGATGTGGGGGTGATTAGAAAATTGAAAGCTAATCCTATCATGAATTTTCATCTTTTGGATGAGGATAATATTTATTCAATTAATGAAAACAAAGAATTAGCCTTCAGAGTCTTTGGGCTGGGTGGCAATTTTTTGGTGGGCCAAAAAATGCTTAATCAACCCATTGCTGGAAGTTCTGGTAAGGTTTGGGCAACTTTGCATCAATTTGGAGTGTTGTACCAAAAGCTTGAGGATAAAACTAAACCGTCCGTTTTTGTTTCTCATGTTAGCCCAGGTAAAGAGCCTCTATTAACACGTTTAATGATTCACTTTATGCCAAACTTTTGGGTTAGCGGTCACATGGGGGCGCCTTATACTTGCGTGTGGAATCAATTTACTATTCGAGAAATGGATGAATCAATCGCATGGTTTGGTTCACAATTAAATAAATTAGATGCATTGCAACTTGATAATGCTACTTCCGAGGCTAAACTGGCTATTGAATTGATTAAACGTCAAGTTCAGAGAGATGAGTTTTGGTTTAAGAAAATGTGGAATGTAAATTTACCTGATGCGAAAGATGGATGCGCGGTTTTAAATTACGATAATGGTAGATTTTGTTTGGAGCAGTTGGTGTCAGACACCTGGTTCGAGTAGATAACTTAAAATGACTTATATTGAGCTGGTGAATGTGGGGGCAGATATAAGATATTCTGATCCCGTCAGAATCAGCCCTTCTTCGCCTAAAAGGCTTCGCAGGGCACAAGATTTTGTAACGCTTGCCGTAGGCAAACTAACAAAATCTAGTGGCGCCCCGGGCAGGAATCGAACCTGCGACCTGCCCCTTAGGAGGGGGCCGCGCTATCCACTGTGCCACCGAGGCATTTAAGCTATTAGATAAATTAGAATAAGAATTCGTAAGCGGCTGTAATTGCGAGGGTTATTACCATAATGCCGAAGAGGAACTTTAAAAGGGGTATACCAAAGGGCTGGTATGGTTTTAAGTCAACTTCCTGGTATTGTTTTTTGATATGCATGGCTTCACTGCTAATTCTGAAAAAGAAATGATTTTAACATGCAGGGGAGGGATGTGCCACGCAAAAATACATAAGCTAAATAGCTAAATTATAGAGCTGTTAAGCGACTGACGTGATTTCTTAGTCGTATTTATTATAATTGATGAGTCTTTAGCTTACTGTTAGTATTCTATCTCAAAAATGAAACCGTCAAATTGTATAAAGGCTTAGCATGTCATCTGTTGAAATCCAAAGAACGCAAAGTTTATCAAATGATTGCATGAACTATAGTTATGAAATTCAGCAACCACGCGCCAAATTAAAGGAAGTTACGCTTGCTAAGCGGCCAAATGGCGATCTATATCTAAGAGCTTCTTTTTCCTCAAAATATCAAGCCAAGATTTTTAAAGACTATTGTAATCATAGAGACATTCCAGCAGATATTTCTATTGGTACGAATAAAGACGTTTATTTTACGACTAGAAATTTGCAGCAATTAGGATACCTCATTGAACAGTTTTCTCAAATTGACAGGTTTTGTCATGCTTACATACCTTATGTGCTTCAAGATCTAAATATCACGCCGGTTAAAAGTTTTAAAATGCCATCATGGGTGAAGCACGGCAACTTTGCTATACCGTTAAACTGTGGCGCTGATGCACTCATTGACCGATCGGTTGAATTTAACCGCACGAGTGTAAAGAGTGATGTCAAAAGACTATGCCTCAACTTTTATAAAGATGATGGTTATGCTGTGGTGATTAATTTTAAATCTACAAAAGCATTTGATAATTTTGCGCAAATGTTGCAAAAATATGGATTTCCAACACCCCAGAATACTAATCGCTATTTAAAGCAAATGATTTTCTGGAATCATGATAAAAAACTGATCGCACAATTTTTGAAAGTTTTTGCTGCCTATGAGCCAGCTTTTATCGACATTCAAAATGAAGCTGCTCAAACAGTAGGCTTAGATTTTAGCGTGCCGCTGCAAAAACATCGCACAATGTTGACCGGTGATTTTACGAAACCATTTTACAATGCTGGACGTTTAAATAGACAATTAAAACTTGATGTTACCCAGCAAAAAAAGCATGCACATGCGATTGAGCTTCTTGGCTTTAACAATGGTGATATATGCATCAATATTCGCTTTATCGACAGGAATCAAAAATTAAAACTTTCAAAATCGCTTCATAAAATGATGAGGCATTTAAAAAGAGATGATTTTGAGTTTAGTGGCGAGCATATTAGTTTTGTGATGTCTGCTAAAGATAAGACCAAAATGTTGCTTTCTTTAAGTATTGCCAGGCTTTTAGTTGGTCAAGATCATGCGCCAGCTTTAGATGCCTTTTATAAAGCACTGAAGTTGCCAGTGCCGTTACCAACTTTAGATGCGACAATGACCACGATTGCTACTTTGAATAAAGAACTTGATGAACAAAGTAAGCAGCATGTAGTGATAAAATTGAATGATGAAAAGCCAAAACCTGTGCCAGAAAATCATTTGGTGCTCAGGTTAAACGCCGGGAAGGAAAAGCAACCCACGCCACCTGCAGAGCCAAAGTTAGCAACTGTATTTAATGAAGTAGATAGATTCATTCAATTTATAACAGAACAATGCGCTAAATATGCATCTTTAGATTCAATGAATATTTTGCAAAGTGATAGGCCATATAATGATGGTGGTCTTGAACCAAATGTGCCGCCGCTTAAGGCTATAACTCCGCATCTGAATTTGTGTTTAGCTGCCGCTAAACCTGCTAATGAAGAAACATCACCTTCAAAAGATCGCCATTCACATTTAAGGTTAAGATATGATCAAAGCAAGAAGATGATCTTTATAGCTAAGACTTGCTTTAAATAGGGGTTTGAAGATGCTGGGTGAGGGTGGATAGGAATTTCAACCCTGTATTGTCTAAATTTGCAAACTCACAGCCAATAAAGGTTTTTTGTGCGCTTGCATCATAAATGCAGTATCTTAAATCAAGTGTAAATTCATTGGCACTGATAAAGGGATTCATCACACGGCAGTGGCTTATCCTGGAAAAGCTTTCAAAGACACTTTTCACATTTCTTGGCAACATCAGCTTTAAGCCAGATAAAGAAATATCGACGATTTTAGCGCGCACCACACCATGATGTGCCAATAAAAAATCAGCTTGTAAAGAGATCTCGGGGGGAGGCTTAAGGCGGGTAAACCCTCTTCTTTGCAAACGTTCAATATGGTTTGGAAAAGCAATACGATAAAAGCTTATCCCATTAATGGTGCCATAATCTAAAACTTGTGAGTGAAAGAATACCACCATCCCGTTTTCTTTAGCACTAATTACAAACGGCTCATAGTTGCAGGCTAAGCGGTGACCAAGGGTCGAATTAACCTCATCGATAATGATAAACTGGCGATTGATATCCACATCTAAAATCATGGATATATAGGTTTCTTGAGATTGTTCGAACTTTATGGCAATTGATGCGCGATCGTTTTTTAAGGTATGAAGCATTTTCTCATAGTATTTGGTGTTATCCACAAGCGTTGGGGGGGGCACCTTTTTTTTAATAAATTTCTTTTTGGCCAAAGTGACTAATTCATCAATTAGTTTCATGCTTTATGCTCGCGGGTAGAAACAGCTAACTGGTTATTTTTATATTTGTTACCATAAACAGATTCTTTGGGACGATTTGTAATAATGCTTAGCATGTTGTCGTTGTAATTTTTAAGTGTGGTAATCATCACACCATTCACGAGATTTTTTTTATCACATGTTTTGAGTAAAGTTTTAATTTCTTTCCATAGATCAGTTAAATAGAGTTGCTTACCTTCAGGAAAATGGCTGATGATACTGAGTATGCCTTTTTCGCTATAAGCGCTCTGATTACTAAAGTAAGATTGACATTGAAAGCTGATTTTATCTAACGATTCAATGATGAGTCGTTTAGCGCTCATGCTTTGATCTAATTCAGTTGTTTTGTTTTGCTCAAGTAGTGCTTTTTCAGCATCTAAAGTCTTCACGAACTGCTGCAAATGCTCATAAAGATCATGTAGCATTTTTTCAAAGTCATCTAGGGCTTTTTGATCAGCATCAAACATTGTTATTTCTCAGTTTTGGCAGATAAAGGTCGAAAGATATCATCTTCAAGAGATAATAATTTGTCTGCTATGCTTTGGGCATTAATCGTAAAATGATTGTTAGCCAGTTTTTCCTTAAATGCATTTAATTTATCTTTATCAACAATAGGTGTTTCTTTAATACGCTCAAGGATGGTTTTATCTTTTACTTTTTTAACAG
>JBFXKR010000188.1:0-4629 GCA_050173595.1 Candidatus Berkiella sp. | reverse complement strand
TTGCAAGCAATGTAACGTTTAAATACCAACATCGATAGTGTTCTGATAAGCGAAGCAAAAGGGATCTTAAGATCCTTTGCTTGCTTTGAAGATATGGATTTGTTTTGTTTGTAAGAAGTTATAGGGAACTCTTAGCGTTTGCCAACACGCTTTGTACCGTATCGACGATTGCTTGGGTTTGGCTGTCGATTTCGACGTTAACAATATCGCCTTCTTGTGCTTGACTAAATGTGGTAATGCGCAGGGTTTCAGGGATCAGATGCACACTAAAACTCCCTTTGTCAGAAACTTCCTGTACAGTTAAACTGGCGCCATTGATGGCAATATAGCCTTTGTACAATATATATTTCATCCACGTGGGGCTACATGAAAAGGTGAGTATATGCTCGCCTTGATTCACAATTTTATTACTAATGAGCGCAGTGCCTATGACATGGCCTGATAGTAGATGGCCACCGATTTCATCGCCAAACTTTGCTGAGCGCTCGACATTGACCATAGTGCCTACATTAAAGGTTGGAATATTGGTACAACGTAAGGTTTCTGCAATAGCATCAAAGAAAACATCATTATCTTTGATGGCAACAACGGTTTGACAAGCACCATTAATAGCAATGCTGGCACCGATTTTTAAACCAGCAAGCATTTGGGCTGTTAAAGAAATCGCATAGCGAGTTAAGCCTGGTGTATGTTCAACAAATGAAATTGGGGCACTTGTTTGCACAATTCCTGTAAACATAAATATCCTAAAGTTCGTTTTGTTTGGCCTAGAGACTGCCATAAAACTTGAAGAAACACTAGCGAATGTGAATCGAATTTACTCTAACGTATTGAAAAGCTTCCTTTTATTTTAATCGATACCTGGTTAGAAAGACATCAATTTGACTTGGGATACTATCAAATATTACCGATCGGGAATATTTCATGCGACACTGGTAATTTATATAATATTCATTCCCGAAAGGGATCCTTTTGCATAAAACATTTGTTATACTTATAAAAAAGTCCCGTACGGGAGCGCAAAGCATGAAATCGGTTAAAAACTCGGCCCAATTTGGAAATTTAATCAAAAAAATTCGCAAGCAAGCGCAGCTGACACAAAAAGAGCTGGCTGCAAGTTGTGGCACGGGTGTGCGCTTTATACAAGAACTTGAAAAAGGCAAAGGCTCTTGTGAGCTTGATAAAGCGTTGCATGTTGCTAGCATGCTTGGCGTTCGTTTCAGTGCACGTTTACCTATTTTGAAAGAAGAGCATGAGTAGTTCACAAGAAAATAAATTAAGTGTGAGATTATTTGGCGAGGAAATTGGCGTTTTAGAACAAACCCAAAAGGCCAGGTTGCATTTTACGTATCGCTATGGTGCACAACCTTTATTATCACAATCTTTACCCGTTAAAGAAAAATCCTTTGATCATAGCCGCTGTTTTCCTTACTTTGCGGGATTGACGCCAGAGGGCGGACGAGCCTTGCCTTTGCTAAGTCGCATGTTAGGGGTAAATCAAAATGATTGTTTTAATTTGCTAAAAGTCATGGGCATGGATTGTATTGGTGCTGTTTCTTTTCATGAATTAGGTGCGCCAATCGAAGAAACAAAAACAACACCACTAAAAGGAGAAGTGCTGACCCAAAAAGACTTGGAAAAGAAAATGCAAGCGATGCTAAATTCACCGGTATTTTTTAATTCCGAGCATGTTCAAGTCGTATTACCAGGAACCCATTTTAAAGCCGCTGTTTGCTTAATTGAAGGCAAAGTTGCTCTACCAGTACAAGGTCATTTTTCGACACATATATTTAAGCCAGGTATTGGTATTGGGCAAGCCACCATTTTAAATGAATATTTTTGTATGCGTATTGCGAAAAAGCTGCAGCTTTTCGTCGCGACGGTCAGTTTACATAAAGCCATCAATACCAATTTCTTATTGGTGAATAGATTTGATAGAGAAGTTCATGGCCATAAAGTAACGCATATTCATCAGGAAGATTTTTGCCAAGCTCGGGGAATTTTACCAACTTGCAAACACCAACAAGAAGGTGGGCCTAGCTTTAAAGCTTGTTTTGAAATCATTGAAAATTCAAACTTGCCAGCGCGTGATCGCAATCATTTGATGAAGCTCATTATTTTTAATTATTTAATTAGTAATTATCATGCGCATGGCAAAGATTTAAGCATACAATATTTAACCCCCAATGAATTTCAGTTAACGCCATTTTATGATTTGCAATGCTCAGCAGTAGAAAGCAATTTTACCCAAATGGCGATGAAAGTGGGGGGCATTTACGAACATGATGAAATCAGGTTGGAACATTGGCAAAAGTTCTGCCAACATCGTGGTTTTGGCTTTTTGGCATTCAAATCGATGATGCGCCAACAAATTGAAACCATATTGGATATTGCAAACGAAGAGAGAAAAATACTTTTTGATTCTGGCTTTGATTGTGAAGTTGCAGATAAAATTACAAAGGTAATTCAAAAAAACTGTAAATTGGTAAGCAAATATATTTATGCCTCACCTTCTTGATATTAAGAAGGTGAGGCGATTGATTAATGGCCTAAACGTTGGAGTTTTGCTAAAGAAGCAGCAATTTCTGATTTGCGGCCACGGTCTTGGATCTCATAGCCTTTTCGCACAGGAGCTTTTTGGGCTATTTCTAAATGACGTCTTCCCTCTTCATAATTTCCGGTATCAACCAGAAAATCACCATAGTAGTAGTTAGAATCACTACCTTGTGGTGAAATTTTCACTGCCATTTGCAGATAAGATCGTGCTTTGTCTTTGCTGCCAAATGCAATTGGCCAGCCTGGCACTCTGGCATAGATGGCCCCTAATACACCGTAAGCCAAGCCATTTTCTATGCGGCTATTGAGATTAATGGCTTGTTCAAGTAATGCTTTTGCTTTTTTAAGATGCGGCAGCACGCCTAAGCCACCTTTTAAGGAAGAGTATGTGCTTAAAATGGTTGCATACCAAGTTAACACTTCTGGGTTATTAGGATATTTTTGGTAGAGCGCTTGTGCGCGTTGAATCAGTTGCTCGAACTCTGGGATTTGCTTGTTCTTGGGTGTTTGAAATTTAGCAATTGCCCAATCGGTGCGTAGTTTAACAATTTGCGCATCAAGAGAATCGTTACTAGGCTCTTTTGCCGTTTGCTTGGCTGGTTGCGTTTGACGCGCTGCTGTTTTGAGTTGTTCGCTATCAGTCGTATCTTCAATGTTCGCCCATGCGCTTGAGGCAAAGAAAACAATTAAACTAACAAAGTACGCCATCCTTGTAATGAAGGACATAGTAAGCTCCTTGATGTCACACAACCAGAATTAAAAGACAATACTAGTCTTTTGCTATAACCCAGACAAGAAGCTAACGACAATAATAGTTAACTTGGGGGAGGGCTTGATTGATTTGAGCGGCCAAAGAAGCAGATTGATACGGGCCTATCTCAATCATCATGTCATTTTTTGCCTGTATGTAGAACAAGGCACTTTCCAATTGCCTGCGATAGGCAGCACATTTATCCTGAATAGAGTCTACATAGTTATTTAAATCAGCATAACCTATGCGCTCATCAACATTCTCATAGCGTCTTATTTTAGCAGAAGGACCATAGGGCAAAGGCGGTGTTTCAAGCTGACGTATTTCTTCTGGACGCAAAGAGGATTGGCTTTGTTGCTCGGAAGATTTTTGAGTTGTGGTGTAGTGGTAAGTTTTTAATATGTCGCACTTTTCCGGTTTTTCGCTTTGTAGGGTTGTTTTGCCATCCATTGTACAAGCATAAAGCGTTGTGTCGGCAATGCTTGTGATGGGTGTCAGACCTAATATGAGAGCAAGATAAAGTACTCGCATGACCTATCTCCATACAGCTCGATAAGTTCGCATCTATCTTTCAAACTAACAATTTGGGCTGCACAAAGGAATAGTACTTTTGGTACCTGTGTATATCTTCAGATGGCGTTGATATTTCAGGGACAACAAGGGGCCGGTCCCTGCATAAGATGATTGCTCTTTATTTGCTAGCTAAAGATCAACATTTTAACTGCTATCACAGAGGCTAGCATGCCAGTTAATTCTACAATTAAGCCCGCTGCCAGAGCATGACGAATGCGACGGATTTGTACTGCGCCAAAATAAACAGCTAACACATAGAAGGTTGTTTCAGTTGAGCCCATCATGGTGCTAACCAAATAACCGGTATAGCTATCGGGTCCGATGGATGGGTTGTTGATGACTTCAGACATCACACCCAAACTACCAGAGCCTGATAACGGGCGCATTAATACCATTGGCACAGCTTCAGCAGGAATGCCGATGAGATTGGTAAATGGGGCGATGGCATTGGTAATGGCTGCTAACATGCCACTGGCTCTAAACATAGAAATAGCCACAAACATTGCTACCAAAAAGGGAATAATGTTAACAGCAATATCAAATCCAGATTTTGCCCCTTCTACAAATGCGCTATAGATATCAATTTTTTTTAATAATCCAAAGCCAAGCACAGCGACAATCAGTGACGGCATAATCCAGGGTGAGAGTATTTTGCCCCACAAAAGCATGATTGGGATCAGCAAAAAGAGACTCGCTAAGGCCAAGATGCTAATCCAAATGGGGTAGGCAGTATCATCAGCGTTAATATC
>JBFXKR010000187.1:0-4643 GCA_050173595.1 Candidatus Berkiella sp. | reverse complement strand
CTTGTAATTTTCTACTGATTTTTCTTTAAGCAAGAACCCTATTTCAAGATCAGTCACGGGACCTGATTCTTCTCGAGCCATAGATCCTAGTGTGACAACGCTAAATTCACAAGGAGGCGCACCAAGCTTTTGTACCTCTTCATCGATAACTTTACGCATAAATTGCTTTGTATCAGCAGAAATATCGCGTGTCAGTTTTGCATAATTTGGGTTTGGTTTGTTACTCTGCGCTTTGATGTTATTAAACTGATTTTCTCGCATATCATTTAGTGATTTAGCGTCTTGGTTTTGTTCTTGCATAAAATAAGATTTAAGGCCTGCAAATGGGCTTTTAAAGTTACCCATAATGCCTTGATACCAATCGTAGACCTTATTTTTTAAACTTTGCCACCAACCCAGTGTAGTGTCACTGGTTTTTGGATTTTCTATTGTAGCTATATTGTCTTCGCTCATGATTAACTCTTTTGTTTGAATATTTTAAACATATTGTAATCATGGGGGTTTAGTTTGAAATTTAAACATTAAACAGATTGATGGTGGGTTTGATAAGACAAATGACCGCTCGTGGTTGTAAGATGAACTTATTACACGAGCGGTGTCATTTCATTAGCAGCTTGCTTGTTGGTATCTTAGCTCTTTATTGCTTTTTATTTTGCTTGCGAAAACCAATAGGCACCCAAGCAAAGAGGCAATCGGTACAATAGATAAGGCATAAGTATAAGTACTTGCACTATAAACAACCATACCGTCAACAAATGCGCCATTAAAGTAGTCCATTAATCTGCCTATGCTGGTATGAAAAAAGGAACCACCAAGCATATTGATGCAATTTAAAAAGGCAATGGTAACACTCATTAAATGTGCTGGCACAAGCTCTTGACCTATCGCAAAGACAATTACTTGATAGCAACATAAGATCCCGATTGCAAACATAATTAACATAAGTGTGGTTTGCGATAAATGTTGATTAAATACCAGCACTAACATCATCAGCAAAGCCATAATAAATCCAGCTAAGATGGTCACGCTATAATGTGCTTTAAATTTTTCTGAAAGATAAGCCAATATAGGTCCACCAAACAACATGCCAACAAACACAAACGATGTGATACTAGCAGCTTGAACTTTAGTAAGATCTCTTGTTGCCATTAAATAGGGAACGCCCCATACATCGGCGAAACCTTCCAAAGAGCCCACCATCAAGAAATTTGCAAATGCAAGAATTAATAATGATTTTAATTTAAATAAGCTTTTAAGATCAGCAAAGATATCCGTTTTAACATATTCAGTTTTATTAATAGGAGATTGATTTCGAACAAAACTGTAATTCAACAGCCCTAGCAAGAATGCAACACTACCAAGTATGCCAAGCATCTTTTCCCAGCCTAATTGCTCTATCAGCATACTGACAGGGCGCCCACCATATAATGCGCCTAGCAATCCAAAGCTAAAAGTAAGACCAATAAGCCGTGCATATTTCGCCTTTGCAAACCACATTGAAACAACTTTTGATGTGCCTAAAAATCCAACAACCGATCCTACGCCAATCAAAAAGCGGCTCAGCAATGCCACCATCCATGAATCAACCGACAGCATCATCCAGACACTTAAACCACAAAGCATGGCACTAAACGCAATGATTTGTCTTGGGCCATATCTATCAAGTAATAGTGCCATCGGGATCTGCATGCCAGCATAACCCAAGTAATATAGTGAGGCGAAAAGTCCAAAATCGGTTGCATTAATATGATATTTTTGCAAAAGCTCTGGCATGATAAGGCCAGGAAATAGTCGTAGGATAAATTGAAAGCCAAAGAAGGCTAGTGGGAAGAACCACATCAACCAAGGTAAATAGGGCTTGTTAGTCGTCATTTTAACTCCAATTTTTTCATGGCTAAAAAAAAAGCCCCCGGGTTTGGCGGGGGCTTTTTTACTTAATTTCAATTTTTTTTAAGTAATATGCAGCCCCACGCAGCGAATAATCACTCCGTTAATAATAATGTGGGCTACAAATTGGTTCATATAAGGCTTTTTTCCTAAAAATTTTATTTAAACTATCATAGCCAATCAGGCTATTCAATATAGTATAGATAAAATAGCGCAAACAAACGTCGACTGGCTAAAAGGGTTATTATGTGTATTTACAGATAAACAGCTATCAATGTTATTATCAATGTTTGTAGAATATGACAAGGATTAGTCTCTATGCTAACTAAGTTTGAGCTTGGGGATTCTGGATTATTATTAAAAGCTGCCGATAGCGCCAAACGTGTAGTGTGGATAGATGTGTTGTCGCCAAGTGCTAAAGAAAGAGCAGCACTTAAAAATGAATATAATATTGATTTGCCTTTACATCATGAAACACATCAGCTTGAATTTTCTAATCGTTTTTATCATGAGAATGATGCGCTTTATCTATCGGTTCATGTTGTCACTAAAGCTTCTCCACTTCCGCAAAGTCATATTATTACTTATATTCATAATAAAAATGTTTTAGTTACGCTAAGATATTCTGATCCTAATCCGATTGAAACCTTTATTGAACAACTTGAAACACGTAAATTTTATGCCAAAGATACTTTTGAAGTATTCTTGTTATTACTAAATAAAGTTGTAGGCACGATTGCTGATATTTTCGAAATTATTGATGAAAAAGCTGAAGAACTATCCATTTTCTTAGTAGGTAGCACACAGAGCGTTTCTAAATCTAATCAAAACAAGCATTTAAACAAGACATTACTTGATATTAATTATTTAGAGAGCCTTTTAGGAAAAAGCTATCAAAGTTTATCTAGCTTAAGGCTGTTAATTTCCTTTTTTGATGAAACACAACACGATATGTTTAGCGCGCCTGAATGTATGAGGCTAGATTCACTTGCTCAAGATATAGAGTCTCTTTCCAAGCATGCTGAGCATCTTACACAAAAATTTAATTTTCAGTTGCAATCGACGTTAGGTCTTATTAATGTTGAGCAAACGCAAATCATTAAAATTTTTACTGTACTAGCTATGATTTTTATGCCCCCAACTTTAATAGCCAGTATTTATGGTATGAATTTTAAATTTATGCCAGAGCTATTTTTATCTTATGGCTATCCGCTTGCTTTAACACTTATGATTATCACGGCCCTTGTCCCATATCGTTTATTTAAGCGAAAAGGTTGGATTTAGCGCATTTTTTATACACTTTGTTTTTTTGAAGCAGTCTATAGCTTCTTCATTATCAAGTCAGTTAATGTATTAGTTGACGGACTGATGCTGTGGTTTTGCCGACAAATGGTAGCTTCTTCTTGATAAACGCTGCAGCATTATTTTGATATTGGCAGTATGATACGCCCCATATCACAGATGTGATTTATTTGTGTAATTAGTATCTACACGTAAAAAGGGGAATAAATATGTTACGCGAATTATCTTTAAATGAAGTAAATGCTGTTGCTGGTGGCGCTATCAATGACATTATTGAAGTTATTCCAGCGTCCATTCCAGGTTACGCTTTAGTTGGTTGGACCGAACAAGTTGTTGGATTTGATACAGTAGAATGGACTGAATATGTAGGTTTCTGGGGAACGCCAGTATTACATAAAGAAACCAGCCCAATTTATGATATCCAACCTTTATATGCGCCTGTTGTAACAACAACATACATGTACTAATAATTTCATGAGATAAAAAAAGGGCTGTCAAAGCCCTTTTTTTATTCTGCAAGATCAGAATCTTGAGGTATTACTGTAATATTACTAAAATTTTTCATATCAAATGATAACTTTGAGTTTTTGATTGTTTCAACATTGACAGTAATAGCAACACTTTCATTTGTTTCAACAAAATTCATTGCGCCACCTTGATCAGCAAAATTCGCAATATCACTGATTAATAGTATCGGCTTTTGCGATAAATCTTGGATGATTTCTTTCATTTTTTCTTTTTCAGAATTTGAAATATAAATCAATTGACAATTTGATTTTGACTGCTCCAAAGATGACTTTCTAACTTTAACATTGAAGGTATTGATTTGAGTGCCATTAAGTGCGGTTATTGGTTTTATATCGTCAAATTTTCCTACTAAGCAGACATTTAATGTATTAGACTTTATTGATTCTGTTGGCCAAATAACGGTCGTTAGCAAATACTTTATGATTTTGGATTTTTGAGTAATAGCCCAATCGCTTTCTTTAGATGCATGGGCTTGATGCAAAATCGGCATCGTAGTTAACAGGGCTAATACGGCTATTTTCTTAGTTATTTGATTGAGAATTTTCATATAAGCGCGCAAAGTAATTGTCCCTTTTAAATCTAACTTCCAATATCGAAAACTTAACATGATTATACCGCAATGTACTAGATTTAGCCTTTGATTATAGTGCATTCATATCTTTGTGTGTTAGTATGATTTCACACTAAAGGCTTTTGTTTCATACCAAAGCTGAACGTGATAATTTGTTGCACAAGCATTTGAACTATTATGCAATTAGAGTAAAAGTGAATTCAGCGTGTTAAAGAAACTTAAGTTACAGTTAAAAACAGAAGTAGACACAGCTTATTTATACCATCAACTTGCGCTGCATCATCAGGGAGAGACAGTCTCAGTTATTTTTCAAAAAATGGCAGACATTGAACAACGCCATGCACAAAAAGTCTTA
>JBFXKR010000186.1:0-4647 GCA_050173595.1 Candidatus Berkiella sp. | reverse complement strand
TTCACTGATTTGTGTTTGTATCACAATCTGACGCTGCTGTATTTGATGCAAAAACTCATCAACAACATGCATTGGAATATGATTATCATTAGCAAATTGATTAATTTTTTTAATCACTTCTTCTATGATATGCAACCTCGCCACAGCTTCTTCTTTTGTTGTATCGCTTGTTTCAGTTAATTTAAAAACTTTAATAAGCAATGGAAGTGAAAGTGTCGGTATCAATAATGTCACCATGAGCACAAAATAGGTAACAAAAATAAGCAAATCAACATGGCTAAACATTAAATGATGTGCCGTAATGGCAGGTATAGCAAGGACTGACGCAAGCGATACGATTCCCCGCATGCCAGCCCAACCTAATACAAAAAGATATTTCCAAGATGAAACCGGATCACGCTTGGCAAGTGTGGGAAACAGCTTTCGTGGAATATAAGCCGCAGGATAAATCCAAATAAGGCGAACCCCAATCACCACCGCGCTAATAACTGCCCCATAGTAAACAAGATCACTGATTGGGTACCCGCCTAAGTTTTTAATCACTCTGGGCAACTGAAAGCCAATCAGGGTAAATACAAAACCATTAATAATAAATAACAAGGTACCCCATGAGGCTTTTACATTCATTTTAGTCGTAGTTGATGCAAACTCAGGAAAGCGTATACCCGCTAATATGCCAGAAACCACTGTCGCAATAACACCTGAGAATCCTAAGCGATCAGCCACAATATAAGATGAAAAGGCTGTAATGAATGTAAATGCTGTCTGTGCATGTCTATCATGAATAAACCTAAACAGAGCAACGGCAATATAAGTGATGGCAAAGCCTACGAGGACACCACCTACTGTGATTAAACCAAACTCAGCAACAGCATCAGGCAAAGAAAATGTTTTGTAAATAATCGCTCCAATACTAAAACGATAAATAATTAGCGCGGTAGCATCATTAACCAAACTTTCTCCCTCTAAAATGGCAATCATTCTTTTGGGTGCGCCAAGGCGCTTAATAATGGCCGTTGCAGCAGAAGCATCAGTTGGTGAAACAATAGCGCCTAACAAAAATGCCTCTGGCCAGGTAAATGAGGGCAAAATGAGCTTTGCGACAATGGCAACCATACCACTTGTAAATAAAACAAGCCCAAAAGCCAATAGCGCAATTGGCCTTAAGTTAAATTTAAAATCTTTCCAGGAAGTAAAATACGCACCCGAAAATAAAATAGGGGGTAAAAACAGATCAAAAACAATCACGGGATCTAGCACAACGCGTGGCAACCCCGGAATCAAGCTGATAGAACAGCTACCTAAGAACAAAAATATTTCTAAAGGAATACGAAAACGATTAGCAAGCGGAACGCACAAAATAGCAAAAAAAAGGATTAAGACCGATGCTTCAATAAAGTTCAAAAATAACACTCCCTGTTATCTTGGCTTTTACATTAGACTATAGCCTATTATTAGTGATTATTTAACCAATTTAAGAATCCATCATTTCAGATGACTAAGTAACAAATTACTTGCTTTCATGATGTGTCTTTGCGGCTTCAATAAATGCCGTCCAAAGCATTTTTTCCTCATTACTTAAAACATATTCAGGGTGCCACATCACACCAATAAAAAAACGCTTGTTCTTTGCTTCAAAACCTTCTATCACACCATCAGGCGCAACAGCACTAACAACCAGCTGATTTGCCACTTTGTTAATGCCTGCATTGTGATTACTGTTTACTTCTAATTTTTTAACCTTCATCACTTTATAAAGGAAAGTGCCTGGCGTAATACTAATGCTATGCTGGGTTTTATGCCGAGTCTCATTACGGTGTTGTATCTTGGTGCCAAGTGATTTTTTGAGATTCTCATAGTTTGTGCCTCCCAGTGCAATATTCATTTGCTGCATACCGGCACAAATCCCAAGCATCGGTAAATTGGCATCATAACCTTTTTTAATCAGGCTATATTCTATGTTTTCTCTTTTAAGACGTTTAGGTCGATGTGATTTATCAGAATTGATTGCTGATGATTGTGAAGGTTGAAAGTCTCCCCCGGTGAGCACTACACCATCAAGCAGGTTAATATATTCATCTAATGACTCAATATCAAAACCGATAAATACGGGTATGCCACCATTTTGGGCGATCACTTGGCTATAATTTTGACGCATGGCGTACCAAGGGTATTCGGAATATCCACCCTTTCCACCATCATTTAATAAAATACCAATAAGGGGTTTCGTACTTTCCTGCTTTGCTTGTAACCATGGGTTAACCATCAACAAACAAAGCAGAATAAATGCACTAAAGACTAAAGTTGTAAAAAGTGTTCTTCTAGAAAAAGATTTGAGAAACAACAATCTCTATTCCTCATCACCTATGGCATATCATCAACGACCTTCTTTGAACTGGGAAGCAAGTCTTGACGACTTAATCCCATCACCAAAGCAAGCGCACCTGCGACGAAAATCGAAGAATAAGTACCAATCACGATACCAACAATTAACGACAACGAGAACCCATTTAGAGATTCTCCGCCAAATATATAAAGCGCAACCACAACTAATAATGTTAAGCATGAGGTCATAATGGTACGTGATAAAGTTTGGTTAATTGATAAATTCATGATCTCTTCGGTATTACCCTTTCGGACTTTACGGAAGTTTTCACGAACTCTGTCATAAACCACAATCGTATCATTTAGAGAATAACCAATAACCGCTAATACGCCAGCTAAGGTCGCCAAATCAAACTCAATCTGAAAGTAAGCAAATATACCTAAAATAATGATGGGATCGTGGAGTAAGGCAACAGCAGCACTGACGCCAAAACGCCACTCAAAGCGAACGGCAATATAAATCATTGTCGCAATCAGCGCGACGATAACTGCCAAGGTGCCTTGCTCAGCTAACCTGTCTCCCACCTCAGAGCCTACAAACTCTACGCGTCGTAGTTCAATATCAGGATCTTGCTGCTTAAGGACTTCGACTACTTTTTGACCTAATTCCTGCTCAGTGATCCCTTCGATATTTGCTAATTTGACAATAACATCTTTAGCTGAGCCGTATTGAGCAACTTTGACACCATTAAAGTTTGCTTGTTCTAGGTGATGACGTACCTCTTCAATGCTCACCGGAGTGTGATAGCGCAACTCTAACTGTGTTCCGCCAGTGAAATCTAATCCAAAGTTAAGACCTTTAGTGAATAGAAAAAATAAGGAGATAGCACAAATAACAACAGAAAAAACTGCTGTTATTTTGCGCATGCCCATAAAATCTATTTTAGTTTGGTGATGAAATAGTTCCATGGTTTATATTCCTATCCTCAGATGTTTAACTGTTCGACCACCGTATATGAGATTGACAATTGCTCTGGTACCGGTTGTTGCTGTTAACATCGACGTTAAGATCCCAATGCACAGCGTCACAGCAAAACCTTTGACAGGTCCTGAACCTATGCTAAATAAAATGATACCAACAATCAGGGTTGTGAGATTAGCATCAATAATCGTAGCTAAAGCATGTTCAAAGCCTGCATGAATTGCCGCTTGTGTGGACATGCCATTTCGAAGCTCTTCACGTATTCGCTCAAAGATAAGTACGTTGGCATCAACGGCCATCCCCACTGTAAGGACAATACCAGCCATACCGGGTAAAGTCAGTGTGGCCCCCACTAAGGATAATATGGATATTAACAAAACAATGTTTATTAACAGCGCAAGATTAGCAATAATGCCAAATACACTGTAATAAACTAGCATCGCAAACACCACTAAACCAAGCCCAACTTCAATTGAGATGACACCCAAACGAATATTTTCTTGGCCAAGGCTAGGTCCAACCGTACGCTCTTCTACAATATTCATTGCAGCAGGTAATGCACCAGCACGCAATAAGAGTGCTAAATCTTGTGCTTCGTTTAACGTAAGGCCTGTTATTTGAAACTGACTTCCTAAAGCGCTTTGAATAGTGGCAATGCTTATCAGCAATTCACTTTTCTTATTTTTCTTAACAACCTGACCATCGACTATCTCTTGGTCGGTTTTAGATTCGATATAAACAACGCCTAATAACTCGCCAATATTTTCTAAGGTTGTCTTTTTAAAGAGTGATAGCCCAGCGCCACCAACACGAACTAATACAGCGGGCCTGCCAGTCCTATCATCTGAACCTACCATGGCACCCGTAATAGATTCCCCGGTGAGAATTTCTCGTTTATTGAGCAAGTAAGGGCGACCATCTCTTTCGTAATACCATTTTGTTCCCGGCGGCGCAGCCATACCTGGCTTAGCATTTGCACTTTGCTCTCTTGCATGTAAATGAAATTCCAAGGTTGCCGTTTTGCCTAAGATATCTTTGGCTCGTGCTGTATCTTGTATGCCAGGAAGTTCGACCACAATATGATTTATACCCTGACGTTGCACAACGGCTTCGGCAACGCCAAGCTCGTTAACACGATTTCGTAAGGTACTCATGGTTTGTTCTAAGGTATTGTTTTTGATCTCTTGAACAACACTTGGTTTTAAATTCAAACTTAATTGAAATTTTCCATCTTGTATGTTTCGCGAAACATCAAAATCTCTAGAACGTGTTCTGATAGCCGCCTCTGCTTTTTGAAGCGTTGCCTCATCATCAAATGTAATAGAAATTCCTTGTTGCGT
>JBFXKR010000185.1:0-4653 GCA_050173595.1 Candidatus Berkiella sp. | reverse complement strand
GTACAAGATGCGACGATCGCAACATGGCATAAAAAGCCTGGCGAACGCGTTGAGCAAGATGAGAATTTGGTTGATATTGAAACAGATAAGGTCGTGCTGGAAGTCGTAGCACCTAAAGCAGGATTTATTGAGAAAATTATTAAAAACACGGGTGACACCGTTTTGGCTCAGGAAGTCATTGCGATATTTACTGCATCTGACCAAGCGCCATCTGAGGCAAAACCTGCTAGCTCAAAAGAGCCATCAGCGTCTGCCAAAGAAGCACCTGTGGTGCAAGCAAAACAGCAAGATAGCTCGTCGGTTAGCAAAGCGGCAGGACCTGGTGCAAGAAGAATGATGAGTGAAAAAGATATTCACCCTTCACAAGTGCAGGGTACAGGCAAAGACGGTCGTATCACAACCCAGGATGTAGCAAAAGCAAGTTCGTCTGCGGCCCCTGCTAGCGCGCCTATGACACTAGCAGGAGATCGCGTTGAGAAGCGCGTACCCATGACACGTCTTCGAGCCCGTATTGCAGAGCGTTTGTTAAGTGCGCAACAAAATGCTGCTATTTTAACTACCTTCAATGAAGTTAATATGCAGCCTGTGATGGATCTGCGTAATCGTTACAAAGATCAATTTGAAAAAGCACATGGTGTAAAATTAGGCTTCATGTCCTTTTTTGCTAAAGCGGCACTTGAAAGTTTAAAACGTTTCCCAGCGGTCAATGCATCAATTGATGGCAATGATATTGTTTATCACGGCTATTTTGATCTTGCGATTGCCGTGTCTTCTCCAAGAGGTCTTGTTGTTCCTGTTATTCGCAATGCCGATAAAATGAGCATGGCAGATATAGAGAAAACGATTTCTGCTTTGGGCGTGAAAGCAAAAGAAGGTACCTTATCAATAGATGAAATTACCGGTGGCACATTCACTATATCAAATGGAGGAGTTTTTGGTTCACTTTTATCAACGCCTATTCTCAATCCACCACAATCAGGTATTTTGGGTATGCATAAGATTGAACAAAGGCCGATTGTTGAGAATAACCAAGTCGTCATTAGGCCAATGATGTATTTAGCATTCTCTTATGACCATCGTATTATTGATGGTGCTGAGTCTGTTAGGTTCTTAGTGACAATCAAAGAATTATTAGAAGATCCCGCACGTTTATTATTAGATATTTGAGGCAATAATGAATTTACATGAGTATCAAGCAAAAAGAATCTTTTCAGATTATGGGCTTCCTGTCCCTAAAAATATCGTTGCTCGCTCGATAGAAGAAGCAACCAACGCAATGAACACGCTAAAAGGCGATAAACTGGTTGTGAAAGCGCAAGTTCATGCGGGTGGTCGAGGTAAAGCTGGCGGCGTTAAAATTGTTTCTGGAAGAGATGAACTTGAACAAGAAGCTAGAAGGCTTTTGCATTCTCGATTGGTAACCTACCAAACCGATTCACAAGGTCAACCCGTCAATGAAATTCTGATAGAAGAAGTTAGCTCTATCAAAAATGAACTTTATGTTGGCGCTGTACTCGATAGAGCAACGCAACGCGTTGTGATTATGGCTTCCACTGAAGGTGGGATGGAGATTGAAAAGGTTGCTGAAGAAACACCGGAAAAAATTATTAAATTAATTGTCGATCCGATGTTAGGGGTAATGCCATTTCAATGCCGTGAAGTTGGTTTTGCTTTAGGTCTTAATCTTGATCAAATTAAACAACTTTCAAAGATACTCATAGGTCTTGGAAAGATGTTTGTTGAATGCGACATGAGTCTTTTAGAAGTGAATCCGCTGGTGATTACAGGTGATGGTAATTTATTATGTCTAGATGGCAAAATCAACATTGATGACAATGCGCTATACCGTCAACCTAAACTGCATGACATGCGCGATAATTCACAAATCGACGATAGAGAAATCAGAGCCAGAGAATGGGAATTAAGCTACATTGCTCTTGATGGTAATATTGGCTGCATGGTAAATGGTGCTGGTCTTGCCATGGCAACCATGGACTTAATCAAACTACAAGGCGGCGAACCAGCTAACTTTTTAGACGTTGGCGGTGGTGCAACCAAAGAGCGTGTTTCTGAAGCATTCAAAATTATTCTATCTGATAGCCAAGTGAAAGGTGTATTGGTGAATATATTTGGTGGTATTGTCAGATGCGATCTGATTGCTGAAGGTATTATTGGCGCAGTGAGTGAAGTGGGCATAAAAGTACCTGTTGTTGTTCGACTTGAAGGTAACCACGCAAAAGAAGCGAGCGCTATTTTGCAAAAAAGCGGACTCAATATTATTGCAGCCAACGATTTAACAGATGCGGCTAAACGCATCGTCAATGAAGTTAAGGGTAAATCATGAGTGTACTAGTTGATAAAAATACCAAAGTCATTTGTCAGGGATTTACCGGCAGACAAGGCACATTCCATTCTGAGCAAGCAATTGCTTATGGTACTAAAATGGTGGGTGGCGTTACCCCAGGTAAGGGTGGTCAAAAGCATCTTAATTTACCTGTTTTTGATACTGTTTTAGATGCGGTAGAAAAAACAGGCGCAACCGCCAGTGTAATTTATGTTCCAGCGCCATTTTGTAAAGACTCAATTATTGAAGCTGCTCAAGCTGGGATTGAACTTATTGTGTGCATCACAGAAGGGATCCCAACATTAGATATGTTAGAAGTGATGGCATACTTAAAAACGACAGGGGTGCGATTAATTGGGCCTAATTGCCCCGGCATTATCACACCTGGAGCGTGCAAAATCGGCATTATGCCTGGTGATATTCACTTGCCAGGTAAAGTGGGTATTGTTTCACGCTCAGGCACATTAACCTATGAAGCTGTCAAGCAAACCACAGATCTAGGTTATGGCCAAAGTACCTGTATTGGTATTGGTGGTGATCCCATTCCTGGCACAAATTTCATTGATGCCTTGACATTGTTTGAGCAAGACCCACAAACAGAAATTATTGTGATGGTCGGTGAAATTGGTGGAACAGCTGAAGAAGAAGCTGCTCAATTCATTAAGGAAAACGTCAGTAAGCCAGTTGTTTCCTATATCGCTGGTGTCACAGCGCCTAAAGGAAAGAGAATGGGCCATGCTGGTGCTATTATTGCAGGCGGCAAGGGAACAGCAGATGAAAAATTTGCTGCACTTGAAAGAGCTGGCGTTAAAACCGTTCGCTCTCCTGCTGATATTGGCAAAGGTGTTCAATCTATTTTAAACAAATAGCTATTAAGGCGCTTACGTTCTTTGCGTAAGCGCCAATCTTGCGATTTCCCCCCTCCCTTTTTTTTGTTGCATTCATATTTTCTTGCTTTTATAAAGTAACTACATCATTAAGCATCGGGCACAGTCGACCGATGTTATCTCATGGAATATCATTTCTTTAATAAACTCCTGGATAAATACGAGGTGTTTTTATGCGTTTACAGGATAAGGTTGCTATTGTCACTGGCGCTGCGAGTGGGATAGGTAAAGCGATTGCAGAAAAATTTGCAAAATCTGGCGCTAAAGTTGTTATAGCAGATAGAGATATCAAAGATGCAGAAATAACAGCAAAATCCATGCGCAACGATGGTTTTGAAGCACTGGCTGTTGAAATGGATGTCACTAGTGAAGATCAAGTCAAAAAAGGTGTAGAGAAAGTCATATCAACTTATGATTATGTTGATATTTTAGTCAGTAATGCTGGTATTCAAGTTATTTCACCTGTCGATGAACTTGCTTTTGATCAATGGAAAAAAATGCTTGCTATTCATTTAGACGGTGCCTTTTTAACTACGCGTGAATGTTTAAAATATATGTATAAACAAGGCAGAGGTGGCAGCATTATTTACATGGGCTCTGTGCATTCAAAAGAAGCATCCTTATTAAAAGCACCTTATGTAACTGCAAAACATGGTCTCATTGGCCTATGTAAAGTGGTGGCAAAAGAAGGCATTGCGCATAATGTACGTGCGAATGTGATTTGCCCAAGTTTTGTGCGAACCCCGCTGGTTGATAAGCAAATTCCTGAACAAGCAAAAACACTTGGAATCAGTGAAGAAGACGTTGTCAAGAAAGTAATGCTTAAAGAAACAATTGATGGAGAATTTACCACCACGGAAGATGTGGCAGATATTGCTTTAATGTTTGCTTCTTTTGATTCAAATGCTTTAACTGGCCAGTCTTTACTGGTAAGTCATGGATGGTTCATGCAATAAGGCCGACTCATGACGCTGACACATGGTTATGATCTGAGTGTTTTTGTGCTCCAAGGTGGTGGTGCATTAGGTTCATATCAATTGGGTGTGCTTGAAGGTCTGCTTGAACAAGGTTGTCAGCCTGATTGGATTATTGGCACATCTATCGGCGCCATTAACGCAGCAATTATTGCAGGAAATCATCCAGAAAATCGCATACAAAAGCTAAAGCAGTTTTGGCAAACAATTTCCACGCCTTCTTTTTTAGGCATGGTGCATTGTCAAAATAATCATTTGCGCCGTTGGCAAAACTTTTTATCCGGTCAATGGTCGATGTGTTTTGGTCAACCTGGTTTTTTTGCGCCTCGGTTTTTTAACCCATGGCAATTGTTTTTTAAAGGTTCGCCAGACAAGCTTAGCTTCTATGATACTAAGGCTTTAGAGGAAACGTTACAAAGTGTAATTGATTTTGATTTTTTGAACGAGA
>JBFXKR010000184.1:0-4654 GCA_050173595.1 Candidatus Berkiella sp. | reverse complement strand
TCTTCTGCTACTTTGTATGATGTTGGTTTTACTCACTTTTGGCGTGGATTAGATAGCCCGTGTGGCGGCGATCTTATTTACATTCAAGGACACACATCCCCTGGTATTTATGCTCGCAGTTTTTTACAAGGTGATATTAGCGAAGAACAACTGGTTAACTTTAGACGAGAAGTAAACCATCACGGTTTATCAAGTTATCCGCATCCTTGGTTAATGCCTAATTACTGGCAATTTCCCACCGTGTCGATGGGATTAGGGCCTTTGCAAGCTGTTTATCAAGCACGATTTATGAAATATCTTGAAGAAAGAGATCTTATTCCTAAGACAGATAGAAAAGTTTGGTGTTTTTGCGGCGATGGAGAGATGGATGAGCCTGAATCATTAGCAGGTTTATCGCTGGCTGGAAGAGAAGGTTTAGATAATCTTATTTTTGTTATTAATTGTAATTTGCAACGATTAGATGGTCCTGTTCGAGGCAATGGCAGAATTATTCAAGAACTCGAAGGTGCTTTTTTAGGCGCAAATTGGAATGTCATTAAAGTTATCTGGGGCAGTGGCTGGGATCCTTTATTCGCTGCCGATAGAAGTGGCTTGTTATTAAGGCGCATGGAAGAAGCTGTTGATGGCGATTATCAAAACTATAAAGCAAAAGGCGGCGCTTATACCCGCGAACACTTTTTTGGTGCATACCCTGAGCTAAAACAATTAGTTGCTCATATGTCAGATGAAGATGTTTGGCGTTTAAACCGTGGTGGCCATGATCCTAGAAAAGTCTATGCCGCTTACCATCAAGCTGTTCATCATAAAGGCCAGCCGACTGTTATTTTAGCTAAAACAGTGAAAGGCTATGGCTTAGGGACGGCAGGGGAAGCCATGAATATCGCGCATAATACTAAAAAATTAGGGCATGAAGAGCTCTTGGCCTTTAGAGATCGGTTTCATATTCCAGTGACTGATGAGATGGTTGAGAAAGTATCATTTTACCGTCCACCAGAAAATAGCCCAGAAATACAATACTTGAAAAAATGTCGTGAGAAATTGGGAGGCACTTTACCCAAACGTCGTCAACAAGCAACGCAAACTTTAAGTGTACCATCGTTATCTGCTTTTGATGCTCAGTTACAAAGTTCTGGCGATAGAGAAATTTCAACCACGATGGCATTTGTAAGAATCTTGACGCATCTTGTGAAAGACAAAGAAATTGGTAAATATGTTGTTCCGATTGTGCCAGATGAAGCCAGAACCTTTGGTATGGAAGGCTTGTTTCGCCAAATAGGAATATATTCTTCTGAAGGACAAAAATATAAACCTGTCGATGCTGATCAAGTCATGTACTACAAAGAAGCAAAAAATGGTCAGATTTTAGAAGAAGGCATCAATGAAGCAGGGTCATTTTGCTCCTGGATTGCTGCTGCGACTTCTTATAGTACTTACAACCAAACTATGATTCCTTTTTATATTTATTATTCTATGTTTGGATTTCAACGCATAGGTGATTTAGCGTGGGGAGCAGGGGACTCACGTGCAAGAGGTTTCTTATTAGGCGGAACATCAGGCAGAACAACGCTTAACGGCGAAGGTTTGCAACATCAAGATGGCCACAGTCATATTCTGTGCAGCACTATTCCTAATTGTGTAAGTTATGATCCGACATTTGCCTATGAGCTTGCCGTCATAATACATCACGGTTTACAGCGCATGATAGCTAAAAATGAAGATGTCTATTTTTATATCACACTCATGAACGAAAATTACCATCAGCCGGCGATGCCAGAAAATGTTACTGACGGCATTATTAAAGGCATGTATTTATTTTCTAAAGCTAAAAAAGAAAATAACTTGCATGTTCAGCTAATGGGATCTGGTGCCATATTGCGAGAAGTCATTCAGGCGGCAACATTACTTGAAGAATTTAACATCAGTGCCGATATTTGGAGTGTGACCAGTTTTAATGAGTTAAGAAAAGAAGCACTTTCAATAGATAGATGGAATTTGCTTCATCCAAATCAAACCGCGAAGAAAAGTTATTTTCAAACATTGTTGGAACCCACAAAAGGGCCAATTATTGCAGCAACCGATTATATGAAATTGTATGCAGATCAATTAACGCCATTTATAGATAGACATTATCGTTGTCTAGGTACAGATGGATTTGGGCGCAGCGACACCCGCGAAACCCTTCGTCATCATTTTGAAGTTGATAGATACTATATCGCTTATACGGCAATCAAGACGCTGGTAGATGAAGGTGCTTTGAAAGCCGATGTGGCAGCATCAGCCCTTGAGAAATTTAAAATAGACGCACAAAAAGCATCACCAGTTGACCTTTAATGAATAAAATGGAGTCATGTTTTGGCGACAATTAAAGAAGTAACAGTTCCTGATATTGGCAATTATGCTGATGTAGAGATCATTGAAGTGGCGGTGAAGCCAGGAGATGTTGTTCAATCTGAAGATACGTTAATCACCTTAGAAACAGAAAAAGCTTCCATGGATGTGCCTTCACCTTTTGCAGGCAAAATTAAAGAGCTTAAAGTAAAACTAGGAGATAAAGTATCTAAAGGCTCGTTAATTGCTTTAATTGAATCACAGGATGAGCAAAAATTATCGCAAGCAGCCTCACAAGCAAAAGAAGCGACTTCTTTACAAGCACCTTTGGAAACTAAACAGCAACAGCAACAGCAACAGCCACAGCCACAGCCACAGCCACAAGACACTCAGCCCACACCAAAAGCCAAAGAGGAAAGTGTTACTGTTAAAGTCCCAGATACCGGTGCGGCAAAAGAAGTTGAGGTAATAGAAGTTGCTATTAAAGCGGGAGATGATGTTAATCCTGAAGATACCTTGATTACCCTTGAAAGTGAAAAAGCGAGTATGGATATTCCCTCGCCTTATCAAGGTAAAATTGAAAAAGTTTTAGTAAAAGTAGGTGACAAAGTTTCTCAAGACACGCCTATTGCCGTGATGAAAGCTATTGTTAAGCCTGAAACTGTCAGCATAGCTTCCAAACCACAAGCAGCATCAATACCAACACCTGAAATGGCGCCCCCTATCAAAGCAGTTTCTCAAAATCAAAATGCCACAACGGTGATGCACGATTTTTCTTCAGTTCATGCAGGACCTGCGACAAGAAGATTAGCAAGAGAATTAGGGGTTGATCTTGCTCAAGTAAAAGGAACAGGTCAACGAGGGCGTATTACCACCATCGATGTACAAGCTTTCGTTAAATCAGTGATGCAAAATTTGTCCAACGGGCAAGGATTAAGCATTGAAAAAGCACCTGAAATTGACTTTAGTCAATTTGGTGAAATCCAAATCAAACCCTTATCCCGGATTAAAAAATGGACCGCTAAGAATTTATCGCGAAATTGGGTAAGCATTCCACATGTTACACAATTTGATGAAGCAGATATTACAGAGCTTGAGACTTTCAGAAAAGAAAACCAAGCAGCAGCACAAGAACATGGTACAAAGCTTACGCCTTTGCCATTTATCATTATGGCTTGTGTCCATGCGCTAAAAGCCTTTCCACAATTTAATGCTTCCTTAGCAGCAAATGGCACTGATGTTGTGATGAAAAATTATTTTCATATTGGTGTTGCTGTAGATACGCCAAATGGATTGATGGTGCCTGTTGTTAAAGATGCTGATAAAAAAACGCTATATGAAATTGCAAAGGAATTAGGAGAGTTAAGCGCTTTAGCAAGAGAGGGCAAACTAAAGCCGCAACAGATGCAAGGTAGCAGTTTTACTATCTCCAGTTTAGGAAGTATTGGCGGAACAGCTTTTACGCCTATTATTAATGCACCGGATCTGGCTATTTTAGGTGTTTCCAAAGTACAAATTAAACCGGTCTATATCAATGAAGAATTTGTGCCACGTAAAATACTACCATTAAGCTTATCTTATGATCACCGCGTTATTGACGGTGTTGAAGGTGCAAAATTTGCAGCGCTAATAGCAGCACATCTGCAAGATATTCGAAAACTATTACTATAAGGTGAAAAAATGACTGATATTAAAGCGAAAGTAGTTGTTTTAGGGAGCGGGCCAGGGGGCTATTCTGCTGCGTTTAGGGCGGCGGATTTGTTAGGTGAAGGCGTGGTATTAGTTGAGCGATATCCCCAATTAGGTGGTGTTTGCTTGAATGTAGGATGTATTCCCTCTAAAGCAGTATTGCATACGGCTGCTATCATTAATGAAGCTAAAGAAATGGCAAAGCATGGTGTTGATTTTGGTGCCCCGAAAATCGATTTAGACAAAGTTAGGGGCTTTAAAGATTCCGTTGTTAGTAGATTAACAGGCGGTATCAAACAAATGGCTAAGTTTCGTAAAGTGCAAGTTGTACAAGGAGAAGGGAAATTTACTTCACCTAACACCTTGCAGGTGACAGGTGAAAATGCTTGTACGATAACTTTTGAGAACATCATTATTGCAGCCGGTTCTCGCCCCATTAAGTTACCCTTTATGCCAGATGATCCTCGTATCATTGACTCTACAGGCGCATTAGAGATGCCTGATATACCTAAAAGACTGCTTGTTATTGGCGGCGGTATTATCGGTATGGAAATGGCAACCGTGTATCAAGCATTAGGTTCTTCAGTCAATGTGGTTGAGTTAACAGATTTCATTTTGCCAGGGGTGGATATAGATA
>JBFXKR010000183.1:0-4737 GCA_050173595.1 Candidatus Berkiella sp. | reverse complement strand
GCTCTTCCGATCTGTTCTCTAAATGGTGCATAAACTTTGGGGTTTGGAGCTGATAATGCTTCAACCGATTCTTTGCGGTCTACTTTCGGTTTATTTTCAGTTTGAGGATTATTCAATGTCATCACGCCAGCCTTAGCACGCTCTTCTAGTACTTTTTTATTGTGCGCTTGACTGCCTCTAAGAATGTTTGGCATTAATCTGCCTTTAAAAGAGATCTTTATTTTAGGTGTTTGCGGATTTTTATTATTCTCAGGCTTAATACCTTCTTTCATTTTATACTACCTCATTAAATGAAAATTAACGTCAAAATCTAATATAGATGTGGTTTTGAATGACATAAAGAAAGTTACATTTTCTTACTTTTATCTTTATCTTTTTCTTTTTTACCATATTTTTCAAGTTCTAATAGCTCACCTGTAGAGACGACTCTTAAAGGACCTGCGCTTGTGCTCGCACTTGTTTCTAAAGCATCATCATAACCCGGTGTAAAACTTCTTCTTTTATGTTTAAGTTTAACTTCATCACCCGATGATCTTGATGAGCTACTGGAAGATACATTTGCTGATTTACGAGGTTGTGCTTTTAAAACAATAACTTCATATAGCTCTGTTGCTTTTATCGATATCGCTAATTCTGTAAATGATGTCAAAAGCGCTAGACGTTCAATTAATCTACGTTTTTTATTGGTTAATATGTTTAGCAAACTTTTTTCATCTTCAGTCGGCTGATAACTGGCAACTGGCGTTGAGTTCTGTCTTTTACTTCCCAATCGTTTTAATATCCCTGACCCTTTTGTCTTGGGTGTTTCAGATTCTTGCGTATCAACCGCATTTGTTTTTAAGATCCTGTTAATTCTATCATCAAGCACCGTCATTTTAGCTAAACATTGATTTAAAAACACGCTATGCGTTCTAGCATTTAGGCATTGAAATATCGCATCTAGGGGCCGATAACCTGCTTGTTCATGATACGCATTGACATGCATAATATAATCAAGCATTTCTTGTATTTGATAACATTGCTCAGGGTTCATTCGCTTGATAACTTTTTCAAATAACCCATCTTTGGCCTTTTGTAACTGCCATTGATAAAGCAGTGCAGCCATTTGTAACATCGGATGATCGTGCCGATGGCTTTTTGGATCATTTATAAAACGCTCACTATAAGCCTCAAAGCCAATCTTTTGTGCCAGTTCATGTAAATAGTCAACGGAATAAAAGTTATCATCTAAAGCATTTCCTTTGGGTGGATTACCCCCTCTTGAAGCTTGTACTCCAAAAAAACCTGTGCCTAAATTTGCAGTTGCTTGAGCTATGTTGTCTAAATCATCAACTATACCCACAACGAGATTTTTTTTATCACATATGCCCTTAACTAATTGGTATTGACGCAATCCTTGATGATAGCGACCATTTATAAACTCAAGAATACAATTGTTTTTGCCTGAATATTTCTTTTCCTCTAAAGTTTGTGAAATAAGCTGCAATTGCTTTAATTGTTGTGCAAGCACGTCTTCATCTTCAGCAAGCGTTAATGATTCAAGTTGCGCTTGCAAGGTATCTATTGCCAACAGAGCATTTTGGTGTGCAAATTGTAGCGCTCTGCCTTTTTCTCCGCCGCCAAAGACAATATATTCATCACAAAGACTAATCCCAAAGTCGCGCAGATCTTCTTGATACATTGTAACGGTATAAGGATAAACATTATCATCTGGGCCACGGTTGGTCATAATGCCAAAATGTTGGTTTTGCGCGTATGTTTGGAAAAGCATTATTGGCAGTAACAGATGCGGGTTTTTAATTGATGCAGAGCTTAGCGCTATTGAAGTATCATCCATGTCCCAAAAGGTAAAAAAGTGTGTATCTGATGAACTTGTTGTTGCTGTTGCTGCTAACATGTTGAATTTAGCCTTGCGTTAAAAGGCACTTGATTATATTGAAAATTATTTGGAATGTAAATAACTTTCTGGTTTTAATGAAAACTAAAGAGCCCTTGCGCCAAATAGTTTAGTTTACCAACTTGTCTGTTAAGCTTAAGAAAAATGCTTCCCCCCACACTTTTAGCGCAGTTTGCTCTTGAGTTCTGAGTAGTGGCTTTACGTCTTGAATAATATTCGGCCAATGAAGCTGCTTTATCTTTTTGCTCAGTTGTTTTATCAACCAGTTTCTATCTATCTTTATTGATTGATTTGCCCATGGGCCTTGTTGATTGATTGCATGGGTTAATAAATCATAGTTAATATCAGTTTTGCTGGATATAAACCAAACAAAGTCATACCAATCACGCCCCTTTTCATACGCTCTACACAAAAGGGCATGCAATTTACCCGCAAACATGCTGGATTGATCTTTCGCTAATACACTAAAAGATAAAGGGAATGTTAAATATTTTAGTTCGGTTTTGGCCCCTTGTGGTGGGTTAGTATCTACCTCAAATTTTATTTTAATTTTTCCCTCTGATCTATTCCCTGGATATTCCAAGCTTAATTCACTCCCTAATGAATCAATCTTCAAAAATTGCTTCTGGACTGTCTTTGAAATCTCTTTACGATCTGTTGATGAAACATGAATCCCATAAGTATCGAAATCATTTTGAATATTTTTTAAGTAATGATTTAAGTTAAATTTTTTTGTTGGCTTTAACAAAGCAAAATCTAAATCTTCTGAGAATCTATTGATGCCATAGAGTATTCTAAGTGCCGTGCCGCCATGAAATTCTACTTCCTTAAAAAATCCTGCTTTTGATAACGACATAAGGGCTATTTCTTGAGAAATTTCCTTAAGAGCATTAATTTCATCAAGGCGTGTTTTGCACTGATAAATTGCTAAGCGTTGCTCAATTATCTCAACGTTCATCTAAAACCCCTATTAAAAACAAGCTTACTCGTTTGCTTTTATAGAATGAAGTTAATTCGCACCCAAGCTTATTGGTTAACTTTGGTAATAATGTTATATCAATCCTTAAAGACTCAATCACCGGTTCCAAACTATTCCAATTTTTTTTATAACAGTACACATAATCACACAGCGCTTTCCAAGGGTTAGCAATATTAAAAGTAGCGCCTAACTCATCAAGACGTTTTACATCAATAAAAAAATTTTTTTGCGGCAATGCATGATAAACAAAATTGCCAAATTGATTATGAATAGTCTGCGCTCGCAGTGAGGTCACACAGGTAGTCTCGTAGATAGCCTCTGGGATCAAACCATGATAGGAAAGTGCTGATTCAAGACTCACATAAGATGGCCATAGGAGGTAATGCGACATTTCAAATGGATGTGGTTTAGATTGTTCTAAGTATCCAGCTCGCCTATAAATGCCTCTTTTTAAACGGATTAAGTTGCCTTGTGCCAAGGCCCGCTTTACTTGTGCATGGCGAGCATTTTCTCCAATAGGCAACAAAGCAGCCAATTCAGACGCCGTAAGGTAATCTGAGCCAAAATTTCTCAAGTTCTTTTCAATTAAGCTACTCATTTTATTATTTTAGCACAAAACTGTCGAAATATGACAGTTTTTAACAAAATATTAGCGTGTACCTACTTCTATCTTCGGTGACAGTCATCTTTCGGGACAGTCATCTTTCGGGACAGTCATCTTTCGGGACAGTCATCTTTCGGGACAGTCATCTTTCGGGACAGTCATCTTTCGGGACAGTCATCTTTCGGGACAGTCATCTTTCGGGACAGTCATCTTCGGAAGTAACACTTCACATTTTCCGACAAAGGGCCGGCACCTGCCTTCGTTAAAACTACGGCGAGGCAGGCAGGGACCGGCCCCTACGAGGATCCGTTGTAGGGGCAGGCCGGCCCGAAAAAATTTTGGGGACCACTTTCCAGAACAGACTGCTTGGAACAGAAACGAAGACAGTCACAGTGGGCGCACAGAGTCTGCGCGGTCTTGCACAAAGCCAAGTATCATTTTGTGCTTCTTTTTTAGATAAAATAAAAGCATTTTCAATCACTTCTAGTCACAAGCTGCCAGCTGGCAGCGTGGCGCAACAAAGGGTTTAGTCACCTGTGGGCATCACAGATTTCTTAAGGATGTACTTGCCTTGATGTAAGCAAAAGTCCCGCCGCGTTCCAAGCAAGGGAGCCAAGAAAAACTATGCCAAAAAAAAAGCGACAAACTGCTATTGCAATTAAATCTATTATGCCTACAATCAAGTTGTAAAAGGTGTGTGACTTAGCAACCTTAAGAGGCCACTACATGAGCGCAACCGGCGCCCACATTTCGCTCCCTAGCAGTTTAAATTTGCGCTCGTTACTCGGGAAGCTTGAAGTAACAAGTAAAGACGTGCTGACGTTTTCTGCAGTCGTACTTGTGTCCCAAATTTTTTGGTTCAGCATCGGGCTTTCTCTAATATATGATCTCACCGAGAGAACCTGGCACTGGCCTCACCTTGCCGTGATTGGCTGCTATGGCGCCATGCTAGTTGCTAGCACATGGCTGAGCCACAAGGCGGTCAAAGTTTGCTCTACGCTAACCTTGCTGGTGATTGTTTCTACCATCCTCTACGCTGGTTCCTCTTGCGCACCAAAGCTCAGTTTCATGCAAGAGCTAGTTGAGATATTAAACAGCCGACGTATCGAGTACACTAGCTGGTTTTTTGTGATGGGTTGCAGCTTTCTGGCTAGGATCAATATTAAGTGGCAACTCAGAGAAAGAGAATTTGAACTTGGCCTGACCCTTGCCGTGGCCTGCTTCATCATCGGCTGTCTTATCGGCATTCTACCCCAA
>JBFXKR010000182.1:0-4742 GCA_050173595.1 Candidatus Berkiella sp. | reverse complement strand
GTTTAATCTGCGTTGCATAAATATCTGCTTTGTTTTTTAGCCCAAAAGTTAATTTGCGTCTGTCTTTGATTAAATCAAGCCATGATTCACTAAAAGGCTCATCCACATTCACGATGGCAATGCCCTCTTTGGGTAAAATTTCATAAATTTCGCCCTTTGCCTTGGCAACATTCTCTAATGTTCCAAAACCTAACAAATGTGCTGGCCTCACATTGGTAATCAATGTGATGTTGGGGTGAGCAATACCTCCTAAATATTTGATTTCACCCATACCACTTGCCCCCATCTCTATCACAGCATACTGGTAAGATGCATCTAAACGCATCAAGGTGAGTGGCAAACCAAAATGGTTATTGAAATTACCCTTTGTAGCAAGCGTCTTGCCCATCTCTTGGCAAATGGATTCAATCATGCCTTTGACGCTGGTTTTGCCACAACTGCCTGTGAGCCCAACCATGGGAATAGGATACTTTCGTCTAAACATAGAAGCGATTTCACCTAATGCGATGGTCGTATCTTTGACTTGTAAAAAGCTGACGCTCTTTTGTGCACTTGTTTGTGGTGCGCTTGTCGCAACAATAACACTCGCACCATTTTGTATGCTTGCCTCAATAAAATCATGTCCATCATGATTTTCGCCTTTTAGCGCTACAAACAAATCATTCGATTGTACTTTACGGCTATCAATAACGATAGGAGGTAACTCCCTATCTTGCCCATGCAACGTTGCATTTATTTCTT
This sequence comes from Candidatus Berkiella sp., assembly GCA_050173595.1. GTDB lineage: Bacteria > Pseudomonadota > Gammaproteobacteria > Berkiellales > Berkiellaceae > Berkiella. Next base: position 4,001 of record JBFXKR010000182.1, on the reverse strand, counting down.
TAGCGATTTCAGATAGCTTCACTTTTATCCTCTCTTAATACGGCATCGACGACTTTAGCGTCACTAAATGGATAAGTCTTATCCCCTATAATTTGATAGTCTTCATGTCCCTTACCAGCAATTAATATGATATCGACTGCCAATGCATTATTCATTGCAAATCGAATGGCTGTCTCTCTATTTTCTTGAACAATCACTTTTTCGCCAAACTGTGCATCAACACCTTGTAAAATTGCTTCGATTATTTTACTTGGATTTTCAGTTCTAGGATTATCGTTTGTAATCACCACCCGATCTGAAAGACGCGCGGCAATCGCCCCCATTTTGGCTCGCTTATCTTTATCTCTGTCACCACCACAACCAAAGACACACCATAAGCGACGCTGACAATGCTCACGCGCGCATAGTAAAGCATTTTCTAAGGCATCCGGGGTATGCGCATAATCAATAATAACTTGCGAAGAGATAGCTGTTCCCATTTTTTGCATTCTGCCAGGAGCGGCATGTGCATGGCTAATCGCATCTAGGACTTCATTAAAATCAAATCCCTGCAAGCATAATTCCGCTAAAACACCTAAAATATTGCTGACATTAAAACGTCCGAGCAATGTTGAGCGTAATGTTCCCTTGCCCCAAGGGCTATCAACAGTGGCACTGATGCCTTTTTGATCTAAAGTGATGTTCTGTGTTGTGATAGGAAAAAATAAAGATGATTTAATGCCTGGGATGACAGGTATTTTTGATTGTAACGTATAAGCACTTACTGGCATTTCTTTTCGAAGTGCTCTTAGCATTATTTGTCTAAAAGGATCATCATTATTCACAACAACACGCCGCAATCTTTCAAACTCAAATAGTTTTTGCTAGGCATTACCATAAGCTAGTAATGAGCCATGAAAATCTAAGTGATCTTGAGTGAGATTAGTAAAGTGCGCACTCGTAAAGTTAACCCCATCGACGCGATGCTGGCTTAAGCCATGCGAAGATACTTCCATGCAAAGCGCTTTCGCACCTTCATCAAGAAAATGCTTCAAGTTTTTTTGTAAAGAAATAGGCTCAGGGGTTGTAAAACGACTAGGCTGTAATGACTGTACAAAACCAGAACCTATGGTACCCATAAAGGCGCATGGTTTGGATAATCTGCTTAAGGTTTGCGCTAAAAGATAGCAACTCGTGGTTTTGCCATTAGTCCCAGTGATGCCAATGATATCTTCAAAACCTAAACTTGGATTGCCATAAAATCGACTGGCAATTACATTCAATTTTTCATTCAAGTTATCTATGTAAATTATTGGTGCGCCTTGTGATGCTAAGGCTGTCTCACCACGGCCTTGTGCAACCACGGCTATTGCACCTTTTGCTAATGCTTCATTTATGAAAGCGCTACCATCTGTTTCTTGCCCTTTTAAAGCAATAAATAAATCGCCGGCTTCAAGTTGTTTGGAATTTTGCGATAATCCGCCCACAAGGCAGTCTTGTGTACATGGATATTCAGACAAGTCTTGTAATAGCTGTTGTAACTTCATTTTGTTGTTCTTTAGCTAACTATGTGCAGGATTCCTTCCCCTTTGCTCTTCATTGTAACACTATATTTAGAAGAATCGGGACAGGTTTTAGCAATAATGGCAAATAGCTAAAGGCTTCATTCTTGAATAACAACAACGCTACTTGGCTGTGGCACAACCATTTGCAACTGCTCTTGGGCTAGACGCTCTACCCTGGCATCGGCAGACCAAGTGCCTTGCTCTAACAGTAACTGCCCCCACTCTACCTGCAATGCTTCAATTTCTTCATTCAGTAATTGCAGTTTAGTGAAAAGCAATCGACTTTGATGTTTGTTATAAACCACTGCAATGGCGCATGTGAACACCAATATGCTTAAAAATATCAAACGCCATAGTGGTGCCGGCGCTTTCACAATTTGAGGTAAATGACTATCATTTGTTTTGATCATTTAACATCCTTGTCATCTTCATTAACGCTTTTTAGCAACCCTTAACGTGGCACTTCTGGCACGTAAATTATGTCCTATTTCATCAAGGCTTGGCCGCTGACGTTTTACAACCCACTCAAAAGGTGCTCGCAGCTCTTTCTCTGGAATCGCTAGCCCTTTTGGCACACTCACGCGAGAATGCTCTCTAAAAAATTGTTTAACTTTTCTATCTTCAAGTGAATGAAAGCTAATGATTGCTAAACGTCCCATCGGCGCAAGTAATTCCCACGCATCATTTAAGATCCCATCAATAGCTTGCAGTTCTTGATTGATGTAAATTCGAATCGCTTGGAATGTCTTGGTTGCAGGATGCTGCCCAATTTTTTTATAGGGAACACTTTTGGCAACAATATTGGCTAATTCTAAGGTGGTAGAAATGGGTTTCTTGGCTCTGGCCTCAACAATGTTACGGGTAATCCTTTTAGCAAATGACTCTTCACCATATTTTCTTAACACAGTAATAATATCTTCACTTGAAGCATGATTCAGCCATTTTGCCGCTGAAATACCGCTTAAGGGATCCATCCGCATATCTAAAGGGCCTTCGCGCATAAAACTAAAACCGCGCTCAGCTTCATCTAATTGTGGTGAAGAAACCCCCAAATCAAGCAAAATGCCATTAACCTTTTTATCTATTTTTTGCTCTTTGGCAATACGATACATATCACTAAAACAAGCATGATAAAAAGAGACGCGCGGATCGGATTGAAATCGTTGTTTGCCAAAATAAACTGCTTGAGGATCTTTATCAAAGCAGAGCAATCTGCCATCGTCATTTAAGTGTTGTAAAATAGCTTCGCTATGGCCGCCACGACCAAAAGTGCCATCAATATAAATGCCATCGGGAATAATATTAAGCCCTTGTAGGGCCTCATTTAGCATAACGGGAAGGTGTTGTATTGTTGTCATAGGGGTATTGATTGCTAACCAAGCATCACTATAGGTTTGCAGGGGCTACTTTGTCAATGAAAGTTAATCAACAAACATAGATAGAGCTAGCCGATAAGCCGGGTTCTGTCACGGACAATCATTCATCTGGGACATGTGTCACCACATACCTCAAGCAACCTACCCGAACCCTATGTGGGTCACATATTGTTCAATTTCTTGAACGAGGGTTCCTATTTGGTCTTGCTCCTAGTGGGGTTTGCCATGCCGTTGCGTGTTACCACCAACGCGGTAGGCTCTTACCCTACCGTTTCACCCTTACCAGTTCTTTCTTCGCCAATGGTCTTTATACGACGTTGCCATCGCCGGTCCTCCTCGTCATGTACTAATATGTACACTCCTCGGACTCCCCAGCTTGGCGCCTTGTCTAAAGCCCATTGTCTGTGAAATAACGCCTATTTTTGTAGAAATTATTTCAGAACTTCGGCGGTTTATTTTCTGTTGCACTTTCCGTAGGCTCGCGCCTCCCAGGCGTTACCTGGCACTATACCCTATGGAGCCCGGACTTTCCTCCACACACCGAGGCATGCAGCGATTGTCTGGCCAGCTCTGTTGCGAAGGATACGTGTTCACCTACTAACAAGCAAGCATAGGCCTATTTATTCTTTAGCTTTGTTGCCAAATCATATAAGGCATTCTTAGGCTGGTTTGTGATTTTCACGGCAATTTGCACCGCTTGTTTTAAAGGCACTTCTTCTAACAAAATTTCTAAAATGCGTTGATTTTCTAGTGCATTCTCGTCTTGATTTTCATCGTGAGGCGCGCCTTGCACCACCAAAATGCATTCACCTTTTATCACCATCTCGCCACGCTTTACTTGCGAAAGTAACGAAGCAAAAGTACCTGTGGTAATGGTTTCAAATTTTTTAGTTAACTCTCTAACGATGGTTGCTTGACGCTGTGGTGAAAAAATATCATGCGCATCTTGAATCAAGTCTGCCAAACGGTGAGGTGCCTCGAAAAAAACCATGGTATGTGCAAAAGCACTTAATGCTGTTAAGCGTTTGCGACGCGCACTGTCTTTTGCAGGTAAAAAACCTTCAAATAAAAATTTATCCGT
>JBFXKR010000181.1:0-4747 GCA_050173595.1 Candidatus Berkiella sp. | reverse complement strand
AACAAACCTGATTGGTTGGCACGCTCATTCGTTACTCCTTGGATGCTAAAATCTAATCTATTTTTTGCGGATTGAGATTTTCATAATAATCATCACCAATTTGCATCGCAGGCGCCCCACAACAAGCGGCTAAACATTCCACTGCTTTAAGCGTAAATTTTCCATCTGCTGTTGTTTGGCCAAACTCAATGCCTAATTTGCTTTTAAGATGTTTAACAATATCGTTAGAGCCACTTAGCATGCAGGAAATATTTGTACAAACACATAGCTTATGGCGACCTACGGGTTTGAGTTCAAACATGCTATAAAAGGTAGCGACTTCAAACGCAGCAATTTTAGGCATGCCCAAATAACTGGCCACAGCTTCAATTAAATCATTGGTTAAAAAACCACCATTTTCATTTTGTACAAAGGTAAGCGCAGCAATAATTGCTGATTGCTTTTGATCTTTGGGATATTTTTGTAACCACGCATCAATATGCGCTCTTGCTTGTTGCGACAAGGCATCAGGCGAAATTAGTTTTTTTAATGGCGCACTCACCTATCTATTTCTCCAAATACAATATCTTGAGAGCCAATGACGGCTACCACATCAGCGATCATGTGCCCTTTTACCATTTCATTCATTGCAGCAAGATGAGGGAAACCGCCCGCGCGAACTTTAACGCGATAAGGCTTATTTGCACCATCAGATACTAAATAGACACCAAACTCTCCCTTGGGATGTTCGATGGCAGCGTAAGCTTCACCTTCTGGAACACAATACCCTTCAGTGAATAATTTAAAATGATGAATTAAAGATTCCATATCATCTTTCATTTTCACGCGCGAAGGTGCAATGATTTTATTATCTTCAATTATCACAGGGCCTGGATTTTCACGTAACCATTTAACGCATTGTTTTATAATCCGATTGCTTTGGCGCATTTCTTCTATGCGCACCAAATACCTATCATAGCAATCACCCTCTTTACCGACAGGAATATCAAATTCCATTTTGTCATAGACTTCATAGGGCTGTTTTTTGCGTAAATCCCACTCAACACCCGAACCTCTTAACATTGGGCCAGTGAAACCTAATTGTAGGGCCCGCTCGCGAGACACCACACCGATGCCAACTGTTCTTTGTTTCCAAATACGATTGTCTGTCAATAAGGTTTCATAATCATCAACACACTTAGGGAAACGCTCGGTAAAATCATGGATAAAATCTAATAAGGAGCCCTGTCTGTTTTCATTAAGTTTTTTGCTTTCTTTTTCAGAGGTCCACATCGAAGGTTTGTATTGCGGCATGGTGCCAGGTAGATCACGATAAACACCACCAGGGCGATAATAAGTTGCATGCATGCGCGCACCACTGACGGCTTCATAGCAGTCCATCAGATCTTCTCTTTCACGAAATGCGTACAAAAATACTGTCATCGCACCAATATCTAAGGCGTGTGCTCCCAACCACATTAAGTGATTTAATATGCGGGTTATCTCGTCAAACATGACTCGAATATATTGCGCTCTTAATGGTGGTGTAATGCCTAAAAGTTTTTCAATGGCTAAAACATAGCCATGCTCATTACACATCATCGAGACATAATCGAGTCTATCCATATAACCAATACTTTGATTATATGGTTTACTCTCAGCCAATTTTTCGGTTGCACGGTGTAATAAACCCACATGCGGATCGGCATGCACCACAACTTCGCCATCTAGCTCTAAAATTAATCGTAATACGCCATGTGCCGCTGGATGCTGCGGACCAAAATTCATGGTGTAATTTTTAATCTCAGCCATGCTCACCTTCTTGATGCTCTTCTTTGGCTTTGCGGATAACTTTTGGTACTAATGTGCGTGGCACAATCTCGACAGGATCGTAAATGACGCGCTCTTGCTTGGCATCATATCGAACCTCAACGTTACCCACTAATGGAAAGTCTTTACGAAAGGGGTGTCCAATAAAGCCATAATCGGTTAATAATCGTCTCAGATCAGGATGATTAATAAATAAGATCCCATATAAATCAAATGCTTCTCTCTCATACCAATCAGCACTATTGTAAATACTCACCACAGAATCAATCATGGGATCATGATCAGCAACAAAAGCACGCACGCGAATTCGTTGGTTATGAGCAATCGATAGCAAATGATATACCACGGCTAATCTCGGCTTAGTCCATTTGCTGTTTTTATTGACTTGCGAAATAGGGGTCACTGCGCGCTCAAACCCTTTGCTTGTAGCGGCAAAAGTTTCCCATTCGCTTACCCCATAATGCAAATAGTCGATACCACACAAATCAATCAGCATTTCAAATTGAAAATCTTCATCATCACGTAAGCGTTGGCAGACTTTGAGAATACTATCGTTAGGGATCTCGATGGTGAGCTCACCATTTGCAATGGTTAAGGAATCGATATCCATGGCCAATTTGTCGCGCACTTTTTGCGCTAAAAGCTCAAGCTTTGCCATTTGAGCTCCTTGCAATGGTATTGGTTCTTCTTATTTTATTTTGTAATTGCAAAATACCATATAACAAGGCTTCAGCGGTGGGAGGACAACCTGGCACGTAAACATCAACTGGTACGACTCTGTCACAACCTCTCACCACGGAAAACGAATAATGGTAGTAACCACCGCCATTGGCGCATGATCCCATTGAAATGACCCATCTGGGCTCTGCCATTTGATCATAAACTTTGCGCAGGGCTGGCGCCATTTTATTACACAAGGTACCTGCCACAATCATCACATCGGATTGTCTTGGGCTAGGCCGAAACACGATGCCAAATCTATCAAGATCATAACGCGATGCACCGGCATGCATCATTTCTACTGCGCAACAAGCAAGACCAAAGGTCATCGGCCACATAGAGCCTGTTCTTGCCCAATTTATTAGTTTATCAACTGACGTGGTGACAAAACCTTTTTTCAGTACGCCCTCTACTCCCATTCTAGCGCCCCTTTTTTCCACTCATACAAAAAGCCCACCATCAGCAATCCTAAGAAAATGCCCATGGCAATAACTCCTGACCACGCCATATTCTTCAAAATCACAGCCCAGGGAAATAAAAAAGCGACTTCTAAATCAAAAATGATGAATAAAATGGCAATCAAGTAAAAGCGCACATCAAATTTAAAACGTGAACTTTCAAATGGCTCAAAACCACATTCATATTGCGACAATTTTTCAGGATCGGGTTTTTTAGGAGAGATGAGGGAACCAACTCCAATTAAGAGAACCGCAATACCTACTGCTAATCCCATAAAGATAAGGACAGGAAGGTAATTTTCTAACACTTTTTAGAATCCTTACCATATAAAATGTATTTGCCAAACACAATCACTCATCTTAACGATTGATCCAGCTTTATCAAAACTTTTTAGCGTTGCTAAAAGATTAAGAATGGTGCCCAAGGCCGGACTCGAACCGGCACAGCTTTCGCCACTACCCCCTCAAGATAGCGTGTCTACCAATTTCACCACTTGGGCTTTTCTAAATTTCTGGCACATCGCTGCCAGCAGGTGCACTGCTTGGAGCGGGTTCAGTATTTTTTGTTGCCGGTTCAACATCTGATACAGGAACTTCCTGCAACATTGAGGGATGATATTGCCTGTTTAGGTAATAAACTAAAAACAAGTTTAAAACGAAAAAAACACCCGCCAACACCGCAGTTGTTCGGCTTAAAAATCCACCAGAACCTTGGCTTCCAAAGACAGTTTGAGAAGCGCCACTACCAAAGGTTGCCCCAGTTTGGGCACCTTTACCATGCTGAATAAGGATAAGACCTACCAGTATGAAGGAAACAATAAAATGCACTGTGAGTAAAATGATATACATGGTCTTTACCTTAAAGCAGCATTGCTTATTGCAATAAAATCATTTGCATTGAGGGACGCGCCACCTACAAGCGCACCGTCAATGTCTGGCATCGCAAACAAGCCTTGAGCATTGCTTGCCTTAACACTCCCGCCATATAAAATTGGCAAGGTTTTGGCCAAGGTCGCATCATACTTTGCTAAGGTCTGTCTGAGCAAGCCATGAACAGCCTGTGCTTGTTCTGGCGTTGCCGTAAGGCCAGTACCAATTGCCCAAATAGGCTCATAGGCAATCATGGCTTTATCAAATACTTCAATACCGCGAGATAGCAAGGCATTTAATTGACTTGTAACAACCCTGTCTGTGAGCTGCGCTTGGCGTTGTTCGTTGGTTTCACCAACACATAAAATGGGGGTTAATCCTGCTGTTTTTGCAGCCATAAACTTGGTAGCAATTTCATCGTCTGTTTCGTGATTGAATTGACGCCGCTCTGAGTGGCCGACAATCACATACTGACACCCCATTTCAATTAACATTTGGGCACTGACTTGGCCAGTATAAGCACCACCTGGATGAGCGCTGACATCTTGAGCACCTAATTTCAAGCCAGGGACTTTTTTAAATTCTAAAGCTGCATAGGAAAGGTATGGAAACGGCGGACAGATAGCTATCTCATGATTTGAGTTAATTGGCTTATCTAGATTGGCTAGCGCTTCAGTAAATTCTTTTACCTGCGCATTAGCGCCATGCATTTTCCAATTTCCGATAACGCTGAGCTTTTTAGTCATTACTTATTGCTTTTATTTTTGAGAATTTTTAAAACGGTGAATATTAACTGAGTTACTTAATGATCTGCAAGAATTTCCTGTTGTGATGCCTGTTTATGTTGATGTATACTTAGACGACTGTCAAAAATATAAATAATTGCAAAC
>JBFXKR010000180.1:0-4766 GCA_050173595.1 Candidatus Berkiella sp. | reverse complement strand
TTAAAGAACAAATTCAACCTTATGTGCCAAAAGCCAAAGAAAATCATGAACGACTACAGTTGCAAGATAGCAATTGCAAACGAATTAAAGATGATTTGAAAAAAAAGTATTTTGAGTTATGTGAACGAATAGATGAAGTGGATAATTCTAAAGTTACTTTTGAGTCAAATGCCGCCATTGAACAAGAGCGCAAAAAATGGGATGATATTTACAACTCCATACCTTTTCATCCTAAGGCGCTTGATTCTTGGTATGATAATTATTTTACGCTTGATTCTTGGTATGATAATTATGGGATATCTAGTTTTGACCAATTTGAAACAAAAGAAAAGAATGACGCTGAAGAAGCATGTTACAGTGTTATAATTGAGTTCAGAACACGCTGTGAACCTTACGTCCAAAAATTAGATAAAATGACTTCAAATAGCTTAGAGCTACAACTTGCACAGACACAACATCAATTAACGCTTACTCAACGTAAGCTATCACAAACTGAACGTGAGCTATCACAGAAATCACAAAATCTTGAAGAAGTTGCATCAGGGTTAACGCAAAAATATGTATATATTATGCAACAATTCGGTAGTGATTCAGCCATTATCCTTGAACAAGCCAATGCTATAAACGCACTACTTGAAGAAGCGCTAAATAAAGCTCAAGAATCGATTGTGCATTCATCTCGAAATACCCTCACGTTTACCGAAGGAAGTAAATCAACTTTAATAGGCTGGGTAAACAGTGCCGTTAAAGAAATTACAGGGATGAAGATGAATCAACTTACCGACTTTGAGTTGACGACCATGCTGCGTGAGTTAAATTTATCAGATCGTATGAAAATAATCGAAAACTCCCCTTATAAATTCTTGTGTGAAAGAGAAAACAAAATAGGCGCATTAATAAGTGCGTTAAATAGTAAAATAAAGGATGATAGTACTAACGTAACAAAAATAAATGAACTTTTAACTTCTTTAAGAACTGCCCAAATGATGACAATCTCAGCATTAAAAGCTGTGGAAAAAAACGAAATTGGCATATTTAATAAATTAATTCATGGTGAACTACTAAAAGCCGGAACACCTCTTAGTGAACTAGACGCTTTATTTGGTGAAGGCCCGCCAACCATGGAAAGTTTTTATCGGCTTAAAAGCTCATTGGAAGATAAAATTTCTTCTCAAAGTAATACTCAAAATCTAGTTGAAATCTTAAATGCGACAAATGCTTTTATTAAGCATATAGATGAGCCAAAAAGCGCACTTGTGGAAAGTCCATTAATAAGACAAAGAGTAGCTACTTAAATCAGCAAGGATAACCTTACTTTGCTCATTTTTATTCTAAGCGATTAACGGATTTTGAATGCTGTTCTCTTCTTGGGGTTTGATTTGTAACTACTTCACGCGGTTCTCTTAAAGACCATGTTATTGCAATGGGAGGCTCGACAACAACAACCTCATCTTGTATTTGTGTCGCGAGTGTTAAACTAGCCAAGTTACGCGCTAAAGATAAAGCGTTATATTCATTAGCTAGATGAGATCTCTCAAGGTCTTTATGGTGTAGTGCGATATCATTAAAATCCTTAGCATCAAGCAAAGGATGATTATAAGGTAAGATTCCTTGAGTAGTCGGAATGAAAAATAATAGTATATCAGGATTCTTAAGAACACAGATTGCAAAGCTGCGATCTTTTTCAAAAGCATTTCTTAATGCTTCAAATACTTGATTAAACTCTCTTTTTAGCAATCTGGCAATTTCTGTAGCGCTTAAAAATAAGGATTTTATTGTTTCAATCGCCCAAGGATATGTCGGATTTTCACTCAGCATTGCGCAAAGTGTTTTTAATAAAATGATTAATTTCTCTTCATTGCTTTCAAGCTTGCATCTAGAGAGCTTTTTAATGCGTGAAAAATCTATTTGCGACAAGAAATTAGGCTGGGTAATAATATAATCTCGAAAATCTGAATTTGAAAAGCATTTCTCAAAAACACTACTATAGCCAACCACGCAACACAAGCTATGATTTTTAGAAATTGTTTTTAAAATATCTGTGTACCTATCAGAATTTGCTCTATTCAAAATTGCTCTTAAAAACTGATATTCCATATTTTCACAGAACTGTTCGCTCGCAAACACCGTAGTGATTCGCTCTAAACTGTCATCATAAGGAACCACTTCTAAAACAACTTGAATGGTGTCAGGATCATTGCAACTTCCAATCACTGCTGAGAATGCTTTCAGAGCATCCTCGCCTAGAAATGAACGGTACAACTTCATTGCTGTTAATGGCATATCTTGTTTGTGCTTATCTTTCTGTTGAAGTAAAAATTTGCGCACAAAAGCTGGACCAAGACTTTTAAGCAATGAATCAGTGCATATCACTACCCATGATAATTTCGCACAAGATTCTGTGCGATTAAGAAGTGATGCTATATCTGATGTTGTAATTAATTCTCTTAAAGTAGGATCTTCAAGTGCTTGTAACCATTTATTTGGTTCTTTACTTTCTAGCAATGAAACGACTGTAGATCTGCCATCTAAGGACATTTTAGCCTCTGGAGCATAAAAAGGCGCAAACTATAGCATCAATCTGACATGTTGAAAAGCCTTTTATGCCTTGGCATCAATCATAATTGCATGAATTCCATAACATTTTCCCAAAATAGATTATCTTGATGAGATTGATAGATTTTTGGTGCAAGGTACTTAAAGATATGCTCCTAGCAGGTTTGGGGGGTTAATTAATACCTGTTCCCGAACGGCGTTTTGCTGCATTGCTCTTTCCTTCAAGAGCCAAAGCATCATTAGCAGTTTTAGCGAGCCCTGTAGCTTTATGCTTATCATAAAGCCTTGTATATAAATTTCTTTGATTAAAAGTGGGATGCGTTGCTTGATATTGATTAATTAATTTTAGATCTGAACAATACATTGTAAATCTACGCTGTTCATCTTGAGTTAATGCAAACATTAAAGTGCTTTCCAATGTATAATTTTCATCAATTTTTGCTTGTAAGATAGCATTAAATTTTTCTAGTTCGGTTTTATGATATTGGTTGATGATATCCGCAATTTGTTGCTCACTTTGAATTCCCTTTATCATAGTATCCCCCCACTCAGATCGGCTCTTTAATTGTTCTATCAACTGATAGCTTGTTATTTAGTATTAAGGAATAACAAACGACAAGCCAAGGCATTATACCAAATTGCCGCTAAGGCGATAATTTCTCTAAAAGCTGTAAAGCAATAAGCCCCTACCATAAATGTCAGTTTTCTTGGTTTTTTGATGGATTATATTTTTTTATGATGCACAGTGAATGATTATTCACATACAATGACCTTTTAACCAATTGAGTTAACTATATGAGAACGCTGAATACTAATGAAATAACCAACGTAACAGGTGGTTTTCAACTCACCAACCGCGAAATTGAATTGTCCGGTGCACTACTAGGAACAACTATAGGAACATTCGTAGGAGGCGCGTTAGGAATTGGCCCGTTGGGAGCCAATTATACCTTTGTTTTCAATGTCTTAAACACGATAGCAGGAGGCTGTTTAGGTGCTTTTGCGGGCTTTTGCCTTGGTGTAACTATCGCACAGACATACATAACGCACGCGAGAAATGAGGGCCAATAAACCCTAAGTGTGTCAGACGCCTAATTTTGGTGTCTGACACCACATTGGTGCGGCGTTTGTCCTACAAACTGTTTAAATACTTTGATAAAGGCGCTGACGCTTTCATAGCCAAGCTCAAAGGCAATGTCTGAAACAGGCCTTTTCTTTTGTAGTAATTGCAAGGCATGCGCAATACAGGCTTGTTGGCACCATTTAGCAAATGACATCCCAGTTTCTTGGCGAAAGTGCCTTGTGAAGGATCTTTTGCTCATATTGACACTTAAAGCCCACTGCTCTAATGACTTTTCAATGTTCGGGTTTTTTATAAACTGTAGCGCCATTTTTTCAAGCTTTAGGTTATGTGGCATAGGTAAAAATAAAGGTTCAGTTTGAATAGATTTGAGCTCTTCTTTCATTAGCGCTAATAGATGCTTTTGTGAAGCCGTTGTTGATGATTTGTTACTTGTATTTGAAAAACGAATAATGATTTCTTGCAACAAAGGATTGGGCGTAAATACACAAGGCGTCGTTGGTAACAAAGAAGCTGTTTTAACATTAAAATATAGACTTATCGCTTTTATGGGGCCTATACTTTTTGCACTGTGAATACAGTTGGGCGGTATCCACCCTGCCCTTTTTGCCGGCAACGTTTGCCTGCCAAAGGGTGTATCAAGAATTAATAATCCATCTGTAATAAGAAAAAGTTGCCCTTCTTTGTGCTGGTGGCTATCGCTTATCGTTGAAACACGACGATCGAAAATTAATACTGATATTGGTGTAGATCCTTTCATTTTTTCACACTTGGCCCAAATGCGCTATTTTTTGACCCATCTATATTAACACCCTAATCACTCAATAGGTAATACTTTCATAAACAGAATTATGTAGGAAATGAAAAATGAAACAATTTAGTTTAGCCCTTTTACTTTCAGGGATATTAATGTCAACAGCAATTGCAGCACCGATTACACCAGAGAAATTACTACCCAATGGCAAGGATTCAGCTGTTTTTACCAATCCATACACAGGTGAGAAAGGAGAGGTTCGCAAAGGCACAATTGGATCAACCATATTAAATATTCATCAATTAAATACCTTATTAAAAAACACAACACAAGCGAATGATGATGAGATATCTAATATTCTCAAAACTGAAAACG
>JBFXKR010000179.1:0-4767 GCA_050173595.1 Candidatus Berkiella sp. | reverse complement strand
TGGGGCAGGTACAGGTCAAGGCGGTGAAATTAGAGATGAGGGCGCGACCGGCCGAGGCGCAAAACCCAAAGCAGGATTAACAGGTTTTACCGTTTCTAATTTGTGTATTCCTGAAAATGCGCAACCGTGGGAAGGCAAAGCACACTATCCAAAACGTATTTGTAGTGCGCTTGATATTATGATTAAAGCACCGATTGGCGGCGCTGCCTTTAACAATGAATTTGGCCGCCCTAATTTATGTGGTTATTTTAGAACATTTGAACAACCCATTACCGACACAAAACATGTTGGTTATCACAAGCCTGTGATGTTAGCAGGTGGCATGGGTAATATTATGCCCAACCATGTGAATAAAAAGCGTTTTGAAGAAGGCAGCTTATTGATTGTATTAGGCGGTCCTGCCATGAAAATTGGCTTAGGTGGCGGGGCAGCATCGTCTTTAGCACAGGGCAGCTCAAAAGAATCTCTAGATTTTGCCTCAGTTCAGCGGCAAAACCCTGAAATGCAGCGTCGCTGCCAGGAAGTGATTGATAGATGTTGGGCGCTGGGAGATAAAAATCCAATTCTGTCAATTCATGATGTGGGCGCAGGTGGGCTTGCGAATGCATTGCCAGAGATTGTAAATGATTGTGATAAAGGCGCTTGGGTTGATTTTAGACAAATTCCCAACGCAGAGCCTGGTATGTCCCCCTTAGCAATTTGGTGTAATGAATCTCAAGAGCGCTACATGATAGCAATATCCCAAGGCGCTTTGCATCAGTTTAGCAATATCGCCAAACGAGAGCGTTGCCCATTTGCGGTAATTGGCGAAGCTAAAATTGAACAGCACTTACAAGTAGAAGATAAGCTCTTTGAAAATAATCCCATTGATTTGCCATTATCTGTATTATTTGGCAATCCACCAAAGACTTTTAAAAAAGTAGCCAAAAGAGTTATAAAAGAATCAATCGTTGACACATCTAAATTGAATTTAGCTCAAATCATTGAGCGCATTTTACAATGCCCGACCGTTGCTGATAAATCGTTTTTGATAAATATTGGTGATAGAACAGTGGGTGGTCTAACCGCGCGTGATCAAATGGTAGGGCCTTGGCAAGTACCTGTTGCCGATTGCGCCGTGACAGCAACCAATTTTGATGATGCAACAGGTGAAGCCATGAGTATGGGAGAGCGCTCGCCAATCGCGGTTACCAATCCTGCTGCTAGTGCCAGAATGAGCGTTGCTGAAGCGCTGCTCAATATATTCGCCAGCGATATCGCATCTATCAGTGACATTCGTTTGTCTTGTAACTGGATGGCAGCTTGTAACACCGAATTTGATGCGGATCTCTTTGAAGCGGTCCAAGCTGTTGGCAAAGAACTGTGTCCTGCTTTAGATATCACCGTGCCAGTGGGTAAAGATTCGCTGTCCATGAGAACCACTTGGCAGGAGAATAACCTGCAACATGAAGTGATTTCACCGGTCACTTTGGTAGTGAGCGCTTTTGCGCCTATTTTAGATCTGCATAAAACGTTAACACCCTTGTTAGATACCGATAAAGAGACAAGCCTTTTATTGATTGATTTAGCGCAAAACGAGATGCGCTTAGGTGGCAGTATCTATGCTCAAGTGACTAATCAGGTTTCACATCTCACGCCGGATGTACAAAGCGTGTCACTGCTCAAGCAATTTTTTATTGGGCTCAAACAACTCAAAGAAAAAGGGTTGGTGCTCTCGTATCATGATAAAAGCGATGGTGGTGTATTCACTACCTTATGTGAAATGGCTTTTGCATCCCATTGTGGTTTGCGTATCGATCTTGATAGTTATCTCAAAGATGCTGATATTCACCAAGCACTTTTTAACGAAGAATGTGGCGCCATCATACAAATTGAAAAACGCTATGAGCAAACAGTAAGCGCTATTTTTGCTGATCTGGGTTTGGATGAATGTGTTCATCCTATTGGCAGCGTTAATGATTCACAATCTATTAGCATTTATTTTCAAGAAAAAGAACTATATTCTCAAAAAAGAAGTGCATTACAATCACTTTGGTCAAAAACAAGTTATTTAATGCAAAGCTTAAGAGATAATCCGCAATGCGCGAAAGATGCCTTTGAAGCCATAGTGCAAGATTGTCAACCTAAATTATTTGTCAATGATAAAGCTTTCAATGCACCCTTGATTGCACCAAACATTTTGCTGACAAAACCTAAAGTAGCGATTTTACGTGAGCAGGGCGTTAATGGGCATGTAGAAATGGCTGCAGCATTTACCTTGGCCGGCTTTGAGGCCATCGATGTCACCATGAGTGATTTGCTTGCAGGCCAAAGTTTATCAGGGTTTCATGGGCTTGCTGCATGTGGTGGCTTCTCTTATGGGGATGTTTTAGGCGCCGGTATTGGGTGGGCGAAAACCATTTTATATCATCCCAAACTCAAAGAGCAGTTCCGCCAATTTTTTGAGCGTGCCAATACATTTACATTAGGGGTGTGCAATGGTTGTCAAATGCTCAGTACCTTAAAAGATTTGATCCCTGGCGCCAGCGCATGGCCTTCATTTGTACGCAATCACAGTGAGCAATTTGAAGCAAGGTTATCCATGGTAGAAGTATGTAACAGTAAGTCCATTTTGCTACAAAATATGCAGGGCTTTGCTTTGCCTATCGTTGTTTCCCATGGTGAGGGCAGGGTTGAATTTAGTCAGAACACTAAAATTGATGATAGTTTGCTAGCCTTGCGCTATATTGATAATAATGCAAATGCGACAGAACAATATCCCTTTAATCCCAATGGCTCAGCAAAAGGCATGACAGGTTTTACTTCAACAGATGGCAGAGCAACAATCATGATGCCCCATCCAGAGCGCGTTATTAAAGCCTGGCAACTTTCATGGCACCCATATCAATGGAAAAAAGAGAGCCCTTGGATGAACTTATTTAAAAACGCTGCCCATTGGTTAACCTAATATATGCTCAAATATCTAACCAAAGTTGACTCAAAGACCAAAACGGAATTCATTGAAACTTCGTTAACCGGTAAGCAACTTATGTTGATGCCGCTATTAAATAAAGGCACAGCCTTTTCTCATGAAGAGCGGGTTGAATTAAAGTTGTTGGGGAAATTGCCCTTTAGAACAGAAACGCTACAGGAGCAAGTTAACCGCGCTAAAAATCAATATGCTCGTTATAGCAGCAACATGCAAAAATATATTTACCTCAATAATTTACATGATAAAAATGAGGTACTTTATTACAAACTGCTTTCAGAAAATCTCAACGAAACCCTACCCCTGATTTACACCCCAGGTGTAAGCGCTGCCGTCAAAGAGTTTAGCCATGAGTTTCGTCAACCACGTGGACTTTATATTGCTTATCCTGACAAGGATAGGTTAAGTGAAATCTTAGATAATCGCACTCATGCTGATATTAGTTTAATGGTGGTTACGGATGGTGAGCGCATTTTAGGGATTGGCGATCAAGGTATCGGCGGCATGGATATTCCGATTGCAAAGTTGGTAGTTTATAGCTTGTGCGGTATTAATCCCTACAACTCCATTCCTGTGATGCTTGATGTGGGTACCGATAATCAAGAGCTACTTGATAATCCCCTGTATCTAGGTTGGCGCCACCCACGATTGCGCGGCAAAGAATATGATGATTTTATTCAATCTTTTGTGGAATTGGTCCATCAAAAATTTCCAAAGAGCATGTTGCATTGGGAAGATTTTGGCTTACAAAATGCAAGAAGGATCTTAGAAACCTATCGTAGCTACCATTGCTCGTTTAATGATGATATGCAAGGCACCGGAGTGGTGACATTGGCGGCTTTACTTTCAGCGGTGCACGCATCTAAAAGTTCAATCCATGAACAGCGCATTGTGGTCTTTGGTGCAGGCACCGCAGGTGTTGGTATTGCCGATCAGTTATATAGCGCGATGTTGCGAGAAGGGATAAGCGAAAGCCAAGCAAGACGTCAATTTTGGCTTATCGACAGAAACGGTGTATTGCAAGATGGCATGAGCGTGGCAAATTTCCAGCAACCTTATGTCAGACCAGCCTCAGAAAAATCATCTTGGGATCAAGGCACTGATCTCTTAAGTGTGGTAAAAGCCGTTAAGCCAACCATTTTAATTGGCTGCTCAACTGTGAGAAACGCTTTTACCGAAGAAATTGTTAAAGTCATGGCAGATAACGTTAAGCATCCCATTATTTTTCCTTTATCTAACCCCAATGAAAAATGCGAAGCAGATCCGGAAGATCTCATCAAATGGACAAACGGTAAAGCGCTCATTGCTTCAGGCAGTCCTTTTAATCCAGTTGAATTTAACGGCAAAACTTATCATATAACACAATGTAATAACGCCTTATCTTTTCCAGGGATTGGGATCGGCGCTATTGCTACTAAAGCAACACAAGTTACGGATAATATGCTCTGGGCTGCGGCACTGGCTATCAGTGAACATTCGCCAGCACGCAATGATCTGACCTTACCCTTATTGCCGCCGATTACCGATATTATGTCTCTAGCAAGCCATGTGGCACTGAAAGTTGCCAAACAAGCGATTGAAGATAATGTTGCAACAAAACATCCAACAATGGATTTTGATGGTTTTGTGCAAGAAAATATATGGCGACCTTACTATAGGCCAATTAAATATAACCCATCATTGTAAAGTCATGCTTTAAAGGTTAAAGCCCGTATGTTGCTTTTGACCCGTTGTTGAGTCATGTTTACGGCGTGCTTCAATGTCTTTGACTATTTGATTAACAAATCCTACTTTTAAAA
>JBFXKR010000178.1:0-4792 GCA_050173595.1 Candidatus Berkiella sp. | reverse complement strand
AATCAGGTAAAGATGAGACAACGTTAAAAGTTATGTCCAAAATGATAGAAATCAGAAGTTTTACAGATAATGCTTACCCAGATTATGTAGATTTAGCGGATCTATTCAAAAGAATCCAGAGCAAAGAAATCTCATTGTTAGATGGGTTACTCTCTAATGAAAATTTAGAAGTAATAGAAATTCTATTAAAAATTGATGATGATTATGTAAAAAGCATTATCTCTATTGAGATAAAAATCATATTAGATGACATCATTCAAGCTGCGATGCAGCACGAATATAATGGCACGCCATCAAAATCTGACTATTCTCAAGCGCTAGTAAATATGCTCAAGATAGAAAACTTAAGGGAAAATAGTCGTTTGGTTAAGATGCAAGCATCACTTTTATTATATGTCGCATCTGGCGATCTGGGTGAAGATGATGTTGAATTTATGATAGAGGGTTTAAAATATAAAGATCTTAAGGCTGAAGATAAAAGAGCCATCTTAGCTCAAGCTGTTGTGCATAACAATAAGGAATTTATTGATGAAGTTCGCAAGATTGATGCTGATTTTTTGAATTTAGATACTTTGCAACATCTTCTTATTAGTGTCCAAACCGATCCTGAAGTGATTTTTTCGATCCCTGAATTTAATGCATTTCTATCAAGCCATAATTATGTAAATGAACTTTATCTACGGCTTT
This sequence comes from Candidatus Berkiella sp., assembly GCA_050173595.1. Classification (GTDB taxonomy): domain Bacteria; phylum Pseudomonadota; class Gammaproteobacteria; order Berkiellales; family Berkiellaceae; genus Berkiella. The sequence goes on along the minus strand of JBFXKR010000178.1, from coordinate 4,105 downwards.
TCGATCCAAGCAGAACTTCTAATGCAAGAATGAAATTTGAAAAATATTGCGCTGCACATAACATTAACTTGCCAACGCAAATAAGCGAAGGGCAAAGACTGGCAACAAGAGTATCTCATGTGTTTGGTTACAATAACTATAAAAAAACGCCGATTGAAATTACTAATCTTAGTTTAAATTCAAATGTTGAATATGACCTTGCTTTTGAAGGAAATACAGCTGATGTTTCTTTAGGCTATTTAATTGATTTATTAAGTGGATATTCGACTGAATTTACGGACGAATTTAAGATGATTCAAAATTGCTTTTCAAATACGCAAAAAAAACTGGTTCCAAACATTGGAATGCTAAATTATGACACTATTCATAAGCATAAAGATAATAAATATTCAAAAGAGGCAGATGAATTAAGTTTAAATTATAAACGTAATGAGATGGTTTATTTGGCGGCAGGGTGGGAAGGCCATAGCGTAGGGATTACCCTTTTTGAAGGATATCTGATGGTCTGCAATAGAGGTGAGCATGGTGATCAGAAAAATGGTATTAAAATATATAAAATTAATGATAAAGATAAAATAGATTCTAAGTGGATTTTAAGTATGGCCAACTGTACATCTTATGATGAACATAAGAAATTATTACAGCAAGTTATTAATCCTGACGCACCTCTCATTAAACTTCCAGTAAAAGGTCAAAAGCATGGAAACTGTACTTTAGCTAACTCGCGCTCATCAGTAGCTGGTATGTTGTTTATGCTCAAAGCAAAAGAAAAAGGTGGCGTTGAAAATTTGAATAGTCATGAAATTGCTAACTTAAGAAAAGAGTGTATGAGTGAATATAAGAAATTTTCTGAATACACACGACAAAAAACCTTTTATAACTTAATCAAAGAAGTTCAATCCCTACAAGGAACTGAGCTGAACGAGATGAAGGTGACTAAGGAAAATCAAGCTAAATGGTCCTATATTTTAGTTTCAATTAGAGCATATTTAGAGCAACATCATGACAAAAACAAACCTAATGAACTAGCTAGAGGAAAAATATTATTTGAAATACTTCCTGATCAATATAAAGAAATTCTAAGAAAAGAGTTGAGTGCTTCCATTCGGTCAAAATTTAATATTTCAAAGAAGACTAAGGGCTGAAATTTTACTCAGTGCAAAAATGTCACTGATATAAACTTCATGTCTAATTAGGTTTTATATCTTTTTTTATAACTGATTAATATGTTTCATCTTAAATTAAGCTAAGCTCGATATCATATAACACTTAAATTGAGTCGAAGAAGCACTGTTATGCTACGTTATGCAGTTATTAGTTTAATCATTATCCTATGTGCAATTGGTATTATAACCTTAGGAAAAATAATTTCAGTAGCACTCATTAGCGTAGCAAAAATTGCGCTATGGATATTTGTTCCAGCCTTTGTTGTATTTATCGTCATTGATATATTGCTTAAAAAATCTAAGAAGAAATCTGAAAAGAATTAGATTTATAGCCCGTGTATTTTATCACTTACAAGGGCTATCAAATCAAAAATCTGCTAATCAAATTATAAGTAGCTGTATCCTAACATAACCAATAATAGTCCATAAAAACTGGAAATCTTCAGTTTGCGATATCCTTTCGTAAAAATGCTTAAAAAGGTTAATATAATTAAACTTGGATAAGATATTTCTAATAACGGTGATAAGAAGGCGGCAATGCCTTTAAAATCAAATAATGAGATCATAAAAGAGACTAAGGTTGTTGCCAGTAGCATCAAGGGAAAATAGCTTTCTTTGATTTTAAGTAACGAGCAAAGATATCTGGCATAAATATTATTCAAGGCAACGGCTGTCGTTAAACATGAGAATATCATGATAACTCCAATCATAAAGGCAGCATTATCACCTAATAAGTGTCCAGCAATGGTCGGCAAAATGAGCTCAGGAGCTACTTGGGCGCTGATGTTTTGGTAGTGTGCCCCAAGATAGGTAAAACCAAAATAGATTGCGCCTAATATGCTGGCGCCAATGATACTGGGCTTGAGTGTCGCTTTGATTAAAGTAACATTATCAACATCTGGCCCCATTCTTTCTTGAATTTGTTTAAAAATCAGTGCTGAAAAGAAAAAGGCGGCAAACAGATCCATGGTTTGGTAGCCTCTAAAGAAACCTAGTTGAAAGGCTTCATTTTGCCCTAATGTCCCTAATTCAAGCATGGGTGCATTGATGAACCCTAAAATAAACAAAACAGCTAAAAAGCACAACAGTAAAGGGCCAATCCATTTTCCTAAAAATGAAATAATCCACTTGTCTTTTAAACAAATCATATAACACACAGCACAAAATACTAAGCTAAACCATGCTAATGAGATATCTGAAAATAGGGGAGTAATCCCGCCATGGGCGACGGTGATACAACGAGGCACTACACCGAATGCACCTAATAAGGAAAGTGTAAATAAGGGTAATGCAATGCGTGCAACTTGACCTGCTTGTCCGAAAAAATCTTCAAAACTGCCGCGGTGAAGTTTAATCACAAATAAGCCCAAAAAGGGTAGAACAATGCCTGTACATAATAATCCAAGAAATCCGAACATCCATTGGTTAGATGCTTGTTGTCCTAATTGAAGGGGGAAAATCAGATTGCCTGAGCCAAAAAACATTTTAAAGATGGCAAATCCAAAGATTAGCGTCATTAAGTAGCGCTGCATATAATCTCCAAAGTTTCAAGCATCTATTTATCAAATTCCCGTGCAAAAAAAAGCCCCGCTTTGTGCGGGGCTTTTTTTTATCTTAAGTGATTAAGACGTAGTCCCGCATTAGGCTGGGCAGACCACGACCATCACATTCAATTTATCAATAAGTTTAATACGAGACATCATAATTAACTTAACTCTTAATGCTGACGTTTTAGTGACAATACATTCTATAAGATCTACTGTCAAGGTAGCTAATAAAGTAACTATTGTACATAGGATCATGAGTTAGTGGAATAGTATTCCAGATGGGAGGCATCTTTAAGGATGCTTATGGTCACTTTTTAGAGTAAATATCCTTTGTGTGTATACATTATTTTTGTGGAATTGGTTAAAGACTTGCTCTGCCCATAGTTTAATTTTGCGGTCTATGCCTGGGAGGCTTTCGTTCAGGAATAACATAGAAACCAGGCTGGGTAACAGACTGCTCAATTTTTCCCAAGCTATCTCTAAATGAGAGTAATAAAGTAGCTTGATTATTGAATGCAACTGCTTGATGGCTAGCAATATCAGTTAACTTTTCAATTTGTCTATGAGCTGCTTGCTGCCTTGTTTGTGAATGACGATGTTGTCGATATAATTTGAAGCCAACAAAAGCACTAATCATGATCACAGTAAAAACACCAAGATTAGGATATCTATCACGTACAAGCTCAAAAGACATTTTCATGGTTTCTAAAAGGGGAGCATTGACTGAATGCAATTTTTGTTCAATCGTGTCTACCCAACTGGTATCAAAATAGTTAAACATCTTATATTTCCTAAAACAAAGCACATCTTGTGTCATAAAAAAATATTGATGACTTAATACCACACCTAATCAAGAAAGCCTAGCATGATAAATATGGTGGGTAACAAACAAAATTCACAAATGTCTGGATGAATAAAAGGAGTCGCGCAATGAAACATTTTAGAGAAGAATTATTTTTTAATACGAAAACGCGAGTTGCCTTTATTAATATTACTTCTGATGTACAAGCGGCAGTAAAAAAAAGTGGGGTTAGTAATGGATTGTGTTTGGTGAATGCAATGCATATTAGCGCTAGCATATACATTAATGATGATGAGCCTGGGTTGCTTCATGATTATGAACAATGGTTAGAAAAGTTAGCGCCACATGCCCCTATTAGTCAGTATCGCCATAATGATACCGGTGAAGATAATGCTGATGCGCATATTAAACGCCAGATAATGGGCCGTGAGGTGGTGGTAGCTATTAGCGATGGAAAGCTTGATTTTGGGCCTTGGGAGCAAATATTTTATGGCGAGTTCGATGGTAATAGGAAAAAAAGGGTGCTTATCAAAATCATTGGAGAATAGGCTAATAACTATTGTTCTAACACAATTTTACCCTGAACAAAC
>JBFXKR010000177.1:0-4773 GCA_050173595.1 Candidatus Berkiella sp. | reverse complement strand
ACTTGTATATTTCTTTTAATGTTATAAGAGGCAATCAGATTGGCAACATGGGTGCTTGAGCCAATACCAAAACCTAAAGCAGCGGCACCAAACACAGCGGCGAGAATAATGCTAATAAAAGTCGTTAATATTGAGATATCAATTCCAATTTGATCAACACCCCAAATCACAAACAGCGTAATGATACCAAATCGCACTGATTGAGCTATGAAGTAGGGATCTTTACCTTCTTTTTGTTCAAAACTAGAATAAATGGCTTGTTTTGCAATAGAGCCAACAACAAAGCCCACAAAGATAATTGAAATACAACCAATAATCAGCGGCAATAACGAAAATAAATGTGTGACCCAACGGGTTATCCAGGGCAAATCCAGAATTTTGATTGCAAAGAAAATAAAATAGATATAAACAATCCAGAAGATGGCAGCACCAAGACCATCGACAAATTTACTTTTATCTCTTGTTGATTTTAATTTAAGCTTGCGCTCTAAAGCATAAAGTAATTGAAAGACGAAATGCCCAAGTTTTAAACCAAGATATTTCGCAAATTTAGCCAAAAGCCAGCCAGCAATAAGCACGGCAAGTGCTGAAACAATATTCGGTAAATAGTTTGATAAACCTGTTTCAAATTGTTGATAGGTTTGCTGTAGCTTTGTTTGCCAAAAATCAATTTTTAAAAGGTTATCTTTCATGGCGCAACACAATCCGTATTTACTCTTTAGATTATAGTTCACTTGACTAAGCTTGCAGCTACAGCATTAACAAGTTGAGTAACTAATATTTGTGCCTAGGCAAAATTCTCAAATTTTGCCCTGTTTGCTTGCAAAACCGCAGCTATTCAAAGGGCAAATAAGTGAGGCTACACGAAATAGTCGCATGCCGATTCAAACTTTTTGCATTTTTTCGGGTCAAAAACTATAGATAAAGCCTAAAACGATGCAGGCAACCCTAAAGATTGTTGGTGATATTGTGGCTAATAAACTAATTTGCTGGGACTTTGATCATACTATTGTTGATATTCATTCACATAATACTGCTATGGATCATGAAAATTTAGGGGAATTTAAGCGGCAATTTTTAGGAACGGGCATCATTGAGCGAACACAGCAAGGAAATTATATACGTAGCACAGGGGAAAATAGTCCTGAGCAATCACAAGGAACGGGGGCAACACTTAATTTTATAAATGATGTAATTGTTCCACGCATTGTCAACAAAGAAGCCCTTTCAAAGGCCATGAAAACAGCTTTATTAAATAACGATAACATCGCAATTACTTCTTTTAATAAATTCCCAGAAATAATTGAAGCAGTGCTAAAGGAACTCGTAGACTCAAATAACCCGGATTGTTTACAACCAGAAGATCTAGATAAAATTATCATCGTTGCTGGTTTTCCTACAAATAACATTACAAACCCGAATAATACAAATTATCAAGGTAAGAATGAACATATTCAAAGAGCGATGCAAATTGCAGGTATACCTGAAACTGAGAAACACAATGTAATGTTAGTCGATGATTCACACAAAAACTGTGAATTGGCAAGACGGCAGGGTTATCAAGCAGTGGACGTTCCTGACATTAAAAATCAAGCTTTTATAAATGAAGTAAATAATTTTGTAGGGCCACCACCCCAACAACAACTGACTGGTGAAGTTCAAAGCACTGCGCCAGTCCAGAGTGAAAACAAAGCGCAAAAAAATCCAGTATCCAAAGAGCAGCTAAATAAAAAGCTATGTGAAATCATTAGAACGCCTCACTATGCTCAAGAAGAAAAAAGAAGATTAGTCGAGGAACTTTTAATTGCAGGGGCAGATCTTAATTTCAAAGATAGTTTTGCAGGTGCTACGCCATTACATTTAGCATGTAGTTTGGGCAGTGGCGGTGTGGGCACTGGTGATCCTAAACTTGTGGCGCTGTTGATAGAGTATGGCGCTGATCCAAATGCTAAAGATTCTCTTGGGCGAACCCCTTTGCATATGGCCGGCATGAACAATTATGAAGATGTTTATCATTATTTGGTGAACTTAGATCCATCAAAGACAAACAAAATTGGTAAGCCCTATATCAAAGCAGATGAAACAATTATATACAACTATGGAGGAAACTATAAAACTCCTCGCCAATCCTTAGAGGGTGCTAAAGCACATCAACAGGGTGAGAAAGAGCGCAAGTTAAAAGATATTAGTGAAGATAACTTTCTTTCAAGTCCTAATCAAGCATTGTTTGACGCCATCAGAGAAAATAACCTTGAGCAATTTAAAGCAAATATTGACAAAATTAGGGATATTAATAGTGTTGATGCAAATAAGCTAACATTATTGCATCAGGCTTCATTGCAGGGAAATGTGCAAATGATGACACTTTTAATTCAAAAAGGGGCAAATGTAAATATTTTTGAAAAAATGGATGGCACTTTACCTTTGCACAGAGCAATTGCTTCTGGCAATGTTGAAGCCGTAAAATTATTACTGGCAAATCAAGCTGATCCACGCTTGAAAGAATCAAGTAAAAATACAAGCGCCTTGGAGTTTGCTCAGTTTTTAGCAGATAATCATAAAAATAATCAGCATTATAAAGCTATTTTGGAAGCAATAAATAATCATGTCGCCTCTTTAAAGCAAGTTCAACCACCACCACAGCAGGCACCACTACAACAGGCGCCACCACCACCTCAACAGCAGCCACCGCCACAGCAACAACAGCGCCAACAGCAGCAAACACAGGACCCTTTAATGATGCCAAGAGCGGCCTCGGCTCAAGCTGCAGCGACTGTAGAAGAGCTTGAACAAGCGTTGTTTAGCGTTCAAGGTGCACAAACATTCACGCCACGATCAGCATCATTATCTCAACCCCAAATACAGGTTGCTGTTGATAAGGCGACTTCTTTTAGAGAGGTCGCTCAAAAAATAATGAATTTCTCAGATGAGCAAAAGCAGGCATGTGGAATCAAAAATATAGATGCTACTAAAGTAAACGATCCTCATCCCTCGCTTTCATTAGATATTGTTTGTGATGATAATGAAAAAACGCGCAAGGCTTATGTGACACCTGCCCCTAATTCAAATGATGTTGTTTATTGTGTTCACAAAACAATTAATGAAGATGAATATAAAAAGTTAATCGAAGCGACCCTCAGTGTTGCGATTGAAGCAGCAGTGCCTGGTTCACCACTGTCTGTTCCTGAAAGCGAGAACAAGCAGATGATAGAAGCGTTACTTAAAACGGTGATGGACAAAAAATATGGCGAAGGTAAATATGAAGTTAAAAATGGTGTTTACACCGTTCCATTACAACAACCTGAGCATAAGGAAAGTGCAGCGCCACGGATCTGACTTGACTAGCATTTGTCAGAATAAAGTGAATAAACAGTTATCTTGGCAAAGTATTTAAGCATTGCTTCACTTGACTCAATAGTTGGTTTATTTCATCGTTGGTTTTTAAAGGCGCTTCAAAAGTAGTGTTATTAAAGGCTTTTAGCAAAGGCATGTCTATATATTGTGGGCTATAAATTTCAATAATGCGACAATAGGGAATATAACTATCTTGTGCTGCTTTTTTAACGTTAAGCTCATAAATATACATGGCAGCCAGATTGTTGTGTTCTTGCATTAATTTCATTAATGGTGGTGTTAGCGCTATTTCGCCAACATATAATGGCTGTTTATGAATTTCCCAATGGGCATTTTTTAAGGTGGTTCCAATGGAGCCACCCTTTAAAATTTCTTGATGGGCAGCTTGCAAGGATGGTTCAATTTGCTTTGCAAAATCAACGATAGCAAAGGTTCTAAGCACCTTATTGCCATCATGCAATGAATATAAATTGCTAATACGGCTATCTGGAAATAAGCTCTCACAAACGTTCAAGGGTTCTACGCCATAGCTGCCAAATAGATAGGCTATTCTCTCGCTATTGAGTTTTGGTTTTAGAACGGCAATATCCGCTGTATTAAGTGTGGCACCCCTCGCAGTTTGAAAAAATAAAGCAAGCATCAAGATATAGCTTTTTAGTATTATTTTGCGAAACATGTTTGTTATCTCAATAAGTTTGAAAATGATTGCGATTCGTTAAGTTTTTAAATGTTGATGGGCGTAATATTTCATGGCATCTGCTAAAAAAGTTGCCAACTTAGGATGCATGCTGTCATAGTATTTTCTAAAATCAGTGTTTTCACAATACATCTTTCCAAGGCGAATGTACTTCTCTTGGGTTGGCGTCCAAAAGATGCTTACCCATTCAAAATGTTGTTGAATGATATTTTGGACTTGGGGCGATGTGGGTTCTAGCGAGGCATTTAAAGTTTCAACTAATTTGTGATTAATCTTATCGCCATCGGTTTTAACTTTTCGCCAGTCGTCTTTGCGCCAGGTTTGGTATCTTTGTCGCCCCTTATCTAAGTCTGCTTGCGAAACGATGCCTTGATTGAGCAAATATTTTTCATATTCTGTTTGTTGTGCAACCTCAATACTCCAGAAATTTTCAATTTCTTGTGTCATGTTATAATCCTCAATTAAATGTATAATCTCTTGCCAATCAATCTGTTTATTAGATTTTAGTTGACTCATAATGTCGTCTATCGTATCTTTTGCACTTTCCATGGACGAGATCTGCATTTTTAAAGCATCTCTTTGAGCCTGCAAATGTGCCAGCATATCATTTTGCGCTAATAAAACTTTGATTTTAGAGAGTTTAAAACCAAAGCATTTTAAGGCGATGATTTGCTGCAACTTTGACAGATCATCTTCAGTGTACAAACGATAGCCGTTGGGTA
>JBFXKR010000176.1:0-4809 GCA_050173595.1 Candidatus Berkiella sp. | reverse complement strand
AAATCATCTCAAGCAATCATATATTATCAAAAATCCGGTATTGTTTGTTAATTATATAGGTTGTCTGCTAACAACATTTATCTTAGTTTTTGCATTAATTTATGAAATGAATCTGCCATTATAATTTCTAGTTCAAGTCACTATATGGCTTTGGTTCACCGTCATCTTTGCTAACTTTGCCGAATCAATGGCAGAAAGACGAGGCAAAGCTCAAGCACAATCACTAAGACAAACAAAGCGTGACATACAAGCTAAAGTGATCGCTTCAATAGAGGATAGAGAGTTTAGAATTAGTGCTGCTACCGAGCTAAAACAAGACGATCTGATCTATGTCGGACCAGGCGACATTATTCCCGGCGATGGTCAAGTGATGGCCGGCGTTGCTGCAGTTGATGAAAGTGCCATTACAGGAGAGAGCGCACCTGTGATACGCGACGGAGGTGCAGACAGAGATTCCGTCACAGGAGGCACCATTGTGCTTTCCGATTGGCTTGTTGTTCGAATCACTTCAAATCCTGGGGAAACATTTTTAGATAAAATGATTTCGCTTGTAGAAGGTGCCAAAAGACAAAAAACTCCCAATGAGATTGCACTGAATATCTTACTCTCAGGCATGACGCTTGGTTTTCTCATTGTGGTCACAACATTACTTCCCTTTTCTATTTTTAGTGTCCAAATAAGCGGTCAAGGTCATGCCATTGATATGATTGCTTTAATAGCATTATTGGTTTGCTTAATTCCAACTACCATTGGTGGGCTATTATCGGCAATTGGAATCGCTGGCATGGATAGGCTTATTCGGAACAATGTGATTGCAGCATCTGGACGTGCCGTTGAAGCAGCCGGAGATGTCAGCATTTTGTTACTAGATAAAACGGGCACAATTACCATTGGCAATCGTCAAGCTGTTGCTTTTTATCCTGCATCTACCTCAACCATTGAAGAATTAGCGCATGCAGCTGAAATTTCATCCCTTGCAGATGAAACACCTGAAGGTAAGAGTATTGTTCAACTTGCTAGAAATAAATACCAAATCAAAGCAACGCAATTTGAAAAGCTTAATGCCTCTTTTATCCCTTTCTCAGCTGATACCCGAGTGAGTGGCATTCAATTTAATGGAAACAAAATATTAAAAGGTGCCGTTGATAAAATAATAGAATATGTACAATCACAAAACGGAAAACTCGATGATGTCATCTTAAAAAAAATCGACGACATTGCACGCCTTGGCTCAACACCTTTAGTTGTTTGTGATAATCAAAAAATATTAGGCGCAATAGAGCTAAAAGATGTGATTAAAACTGGTATTAAAGAAAGACTAGCCGAGCTAAGATTAATGGGAATTAAAAGCATCATGATCACGGGTGACAACCCTATCACCGCAGCAACCATTGCTAACGAGGCTGGTGTCGATGATTTTTTTGCCCAAGCAACCCCCGAAATTAAGCTCAAGTTAATTAAACAATACCAAGAAAATGGACAACTCATTGCCATGGTAGGAGATGGCACTAACGATGCACCTGCTTTAGCTCAAACAGATGTTGCCGTTGCTATGAATAGTGGTACACAAGCTGCCAAAGAGGCAGCCAATATGGTTGACCTAGACTCTGATCCTACAAAACTCATTGAAATAGTAAAAATTGGCAAGCAATTGCTAATCACTCGTGGTGCGCTAACCACTTTCAGTATTTCAAATGATGTGGCTAAGTATTTTGCCATTATTCCAGCTGCATTTAGCAGCACGGTTCCTGGCTTAGGGCAATACAACATCATGCAATTAGGAAGTTCCCAAAGCGCTATTTTGTCTACAGTTATCTATAATGCACTGATTATTATTTTCTTAGTACCATTGGCACTCAAAGGCGTTAAATACCGGCCGTTAAGCGCAAACCAAATGCTGTTGCGTAATACGCTGATTTACGGCCTTGGCGGAATATTGATCCCCTTTATTGCCATTAAACTGATTGATCTCCTTATTATTGCTCTAAGGTTGGTATAACGCGGATGGATAAAATATCTTTGCGTTCTCAAGTTAAATCTCTAATTATTTTATTATTTATATTTAGTTTTTTATTGGGTTTTATTTATCCTGGCATAATTATGTTTATCAATCAGCTAGCATTTCCGAACAAATCAAATGGTAGCCTTATTGTTGAGGACACGCTGCTAGGCTCAGAGCTTATTGGTCAATCTTTTGAAAAAGCAAAGTTCTTTTGGGGCAGACCCAGCAGCACAACACCAGAATATGATCCTTCTTGTGGACATGGCTCTAATTTGAGCCCTAGCAATCCTAAATTATTAGAAAATATACAAAAACGAATAAAAAAATTAAAAGGCGTTGATCCTCATAATAACGCTTTGATTCCGATAGATCTGGTGTGTGCCTCTGGCAGTGGGTTAGATCCCCATATCTCCGTTGCTGCAGCTTATTATCAAATTCCTCGGATTGCTAAAGAAAGACACCTTAAAGAAGAATTTCTATATGCCATTGTTAATGCAGCCATAGAGCCTAGACAGTTTGGCTTTCTGGGAGAGCCAAGAGTGAATGTTGTTAAATTGAATCTATATTTATACAAGACAGATAGGACTTATTATGGAACCCGAGCGTCCCGATCCTGAGCAATTGTTACGCCAGGTCAAAGAAGAAGCTAAACATGCCAGAAAAGGAAAATTAAAGATTTTCTTTGGCGCTTGTGCGGGTGCTGGTAAAACCTATGCAATGCTATCAGCAGCGCAAGAAAAGTCCAAAGAAGGCGTAAATATTGTTGCAGGGATTATAGAAACTCATGGACGTACAGAAACTGAGAAGTTATTAGATGGATTAAATCGATTACCACTTAAGCAAATTCAATATCAAGGTATTATTATCAAAGAACTTGATATTGATGCCGCAATAGAAAAGAAGCCCGACATATTATTAGTAGATGAGCTTGCCCATACCAATACTGTTGGCTCAAGACATCCAAAACGCTGGCAAGATGTCCAAGAGCTACTTGAAAGTGGTATTGATGTTTATACTACACTAAACGTGCAACACCTAGAAAGCTTGAATGATGTGGTCGAAAATCTAACGGGTGTGCGCGTCAAAGAAACTGTACCTGATTCAATATTTGATAATGCAGATGAAATCGTACTTGTTGATATTCCTTCAGAAATAATTATTAAACGACTTGAAGATGGTAAAGTTTATTTAGGAGAGTTTGCAAAACAACGCGCGGCATCTCATTTTTTCAAAATAGAGAATCTTATTGCACTAAGAGAGATAGCCCTTAGAAGAACTGCCGAACGTGTTGATGCTTTGCGAGATATATATAAAAAATATCACAGCAAGCAGCAATTTATTGCTGACAAAATTCTGGCTTGTGTTGGCCCAGGGATTTCATCACCAAAGCTTGTGCGCAATGCAAAACAACTTGCCTCAAAGTTAAAAAGTCCTTGGACTGCCCTTTATGTTGAAAATGATGAATATTATACTCTCGCCAAAGAAGAGCAAAATAATATCAAGAGAACTTTGCAATTAGCCGAGCAATTAGGCGGTAAAACGGAAACACTGCAAGAAACAAATACCGCTGATGCCATTATTGATTTTGCTAGAAACCACAGCTTTACTAAGATTATCATTGGAAAATCAACAGCGCCATCCTACAAACGCTGGTTTACCAAACCTCTTGCTAATGATGTTATTGATAAAAGTGGCAACATCGATGTGTATGTCATCAATGAAGATGAGCCATTACCTCCACTTGCAAAGCAAAGTACAACCTACACAACCTGGATGTCTGTGCTATATGCCATATTTGTTGTGACAATTTGCACTATTTTAGGATTACCAGCCAAAAATTGGCTAGATCCAAATACTGTTCTAATGATTTATTTAGCAGGCATGGTAATTGTATCCATCAGCAGTGACCGAAGCGTAGCTTTATTAACCGCTGTTCTTTGTGTAATGAGCTATAATTTTTTCTTTATTGAACCTTATTATAACTTAAGTACCTATCATCTCAGCGATCTTATAACGCTTGGTATTTTATTATTAACAGGGCTCATTATAAGTACCCAAACTTCAAGGTTAAGACAGCAGCACCTATATACACGTCAAAGAGAGAAATATTTATCTGAGCTATATGATTTAAGTCGAAAATTAGTCATGACTTCTGGAAATAGTAAGATAGCAAAAGTTGTCTCATCTCATATAGAAGAGATCTTCAATTGTGCGACGACAGTGTGGGTACCGCTGAATGAAAATCAGCTTGAACTTATCTCTCACCCTGGTATTACAGCTGAATTAAAAGAAGAAAGTGTGGCATTATGGGCCTTTAAGCATAATCAAGAAGCAGGTTTTGGCACCAACACCATGCCCAGTGCACGCGGTTTTTACTTACCCTTATCAAATCGCGATAAGGTACTTGGGGTTTTAGGGATTATCCCCAAAGATCCTGAGCGATGCTTAGATCCAGAAGAAGTGATGCTGCTTGAATCTTTGGCTATCCAAACAGCTTCTGCTTTGGAAAGAGCTAGTCATGCCGAGCAAATCAAAAAAGATAAAAACGCTGCATCTGAAAACCAGTAAAACATGATGGGTGACACCCAGTCACCACTCTTTGTCAGAACATAATCTGTTCTCAAGGTATGATTACGCCGCCGTTAGCCAATACAACCCAAATGCTTACTTTAGTCATTACTTTATCTTTAATGCTTGTATATACACATCGCACAAATTGAAATACAGATGAAAAGCATTGGCAGCTAGTGAATTTCCCCCAACCAAAATACCCATTAGTGGCAAAGTTCGTATTGCCTCATGGGAAA
>JBFXKR010000175.1:0-4832 GCA_050173595.1 Candidatus Berkiella sp. | reverse complement strand
GATTCACTTGCTTGTTGAATGATAGATTCTTCATTTTGTTCAAGGTCTGATTTTTTTGTGAAAATAAAATGCATGATTGCCTGATGATGTTTAATAATCATGGGGGCAATCACCATGCTTAATAACAATGCGCCAAGAATAACTTGGCCATAGTCAGTTGGTAACAGCTGATAGGTTAATGCACTGATTAAAATGGCAAAGCCAAATTCACCGCCCTGTGCGAGGATTAATCCTGTTTGGGTTGCGATCATTTTTGATTTTGTAAAAATAAAGCCTAGTAGTGAAATTAATACTGTTTTAAAAACAACCAGCGCCAGCAACATAAGTAAGGTCCAATTCCATGCGCTTACAATGGTTTGCGCATTAAACTGCATGCCGATGGTGATAAAGAAAAACCCCATTAAAACATCCTTAAAAGGACGAATATCGGTTTTAATTTGATGTTTAAATTCTGTTTCACCTAACATCATGCCTGCCAAAAAAGCGCCCAAAGCATATGAAAGCCCAACTAAAGCAGTTAAGCCTGCACAAAGTAAAGTAATCGACAAAGTTGTTAAAGTAAAAAGCTCAAGTGAATAGGAGTTTGTCATGTGATAGAAAATAGGTCTTAAAATGCGTTTCCCAATAAACAATATGCTGATAATCGTTGCTGCGCCTTTTGCGATTGCTATGCCCAGCTCATAAGTGAAAGAATACAGTGAAACATCTGATAAACTTGGCAATAAAATAAGAATGGGGATGACGGCTAAATCTTGAAATAATAAGATCCCAATTGCATGTTGACTATAAGTTGTGTTTATTTCTAACTGCTCTGATAGTTGCTTTAGTACAATTGCGGTAGAAGACATGGCAACAATACAGCCTACAATCAAGGATTGCGTTAGTGTCATTTGAAGCAGTAGGCCGATTATTAGGGTTAACCCAATGCTTAAAAATACTTGTAAGCCTCCAAATAAAAATACATCTTTTTTGAGTCTTATTAAGTGGGTTAAAGAAAACTCTAAACCCACCATAAACATCAAAAATACGATTCCAAATTCTGCAATGAGTTTGATAGTTTGCGTTCCAGAGATTAATCCTATGCCAGAGGGGCCAACCAAGATCCCGACGACGATATATCCTATGATGAGAGGAAGTTTAATTCTCTGACAAATGGCAGTGATAAGAATGCAGGCAATTAAGATAATAAGAATGTTATTAAAGAGAATGTGGGCCATGCTGTTTCCATCTTTAAAAGTATCAGGTGCAGAACTTTAGATTCTCAAATCATCTTTTAAATATTAATCATAACATGTGTTAGGGTAATCCTAATGTCAAAACAAGTTGTTTTCTAGGTTTAATAAATAGTCGATATTCCAACTGGGATGCTAGCTAGATTACTAATATCATGCAACATGCTGTCTGGCGCAGTCAAAAATCAACTAAAATGATAGTAATTGGGATTTTGATTGAAGCAAAAACATAAGCGATTAAAAATGCATTCCAACAGTCTTCTTTCAATCAACAGAAACAGTTTCAAGTTTATCTTGATCCTTTTGCTATTAAAAAGCATAAATGCGGTTGCCTTTTTAAAAGCAAACGACATTCTAGCACTACCTTATTCACGTGCAGACATAAGAATTCCTTATGGAGATAGCCCAAGGCAATTTGGCGACTTACGTTTACCACAAGGAAAGGGACCTTTTCCTGTAGTGATTGTGATTCATGGTGGGTGTTGGCTTTCGAACATGGCAAATCTCAATTTCATGGCGCCTGTTGCACAAGCACTAACTAAAGAAGGCTATGCCACTTGGAACATTGAATATCGTGCTGCTGATAGCAAAGGTGGTGGTTGGCCTGGAACATTTCAAGATGTTGGCAAAGCGGTCGATTTTCTTCAAACAATTGCGCCTAAATATCATCTTGATCTGAATAAGGTTGTGATCATTGGCCACTCAGCAGGAGGACATTTAGCACTTTGGGCAGCTTCTCGCCATAAACTACCAAATGATAGTTTATTATATTCAGGACACATCTTACCTATTAAAGGTGTGATTAGTTTAGCTGGCCCTGGCGATCTTAGAAATTACATGCCTTGGGGGGAAAAGGTTTGTAAAAATGAAAATATTGCTAATATGCTGGTTGGTAACACTAAAGCATTACAAGATGAACGGTTTTCACAAACTTCTCCTGCCGAAATGTTGCCGCTGGGGGTTAAGCAAATAGTCATTATTGGAGACAATGATCTGGGGGTGCCTGCCATGCTTGGAGAAGAATATATCGCTAAAGCATTACAAAAGGGAGACGATGCCACTTTTATGCTTGCAAAAGATTCAGCTCATTATGAAGTTGTCGCACCCGGATCGCATGCATGGCCAATGGTGTTAATTTCTATTAATGCCTTGCTAAAATCGAATTAAGATGCACAGCATGGATCAGTTTAAATTGATGAGCTATTGCTTTTGAACACAGCCGCAGGGGGATGGGTGCGGCGATTACAAAAGCAATAGCTCATCAAATGAAAACCAATTTTATCAAGAACTATTAATGACACAAGTATATGGGTGTTGGAGCGATATTAAGACAGTTCCCAAATAGTATGAAACAATACTTTGTTCATTTGCGCCACATTCATGTTTTCAATCAAAATTGCTAACAATGGCTCAATGGTTTGAATAATAATTACTTTACTAGGAAGAATTACCATATTTGTATTTAAGTTAATATTTTTGGGTAAAAACTTAATTTTTTCGTTATATTTTTCTTCTTTTAATTTAAATGCTCTTGATTGTTCATTATCTTGAAGGATCACTTTAATATCTAAATTTTTAGCGGCACGCTTTAGCATGAAATTTTCAAAATAAAGTGGATCAAGGTTTAACCATTTCTGTTGATCTGAAATGACTAAATACTCATCTCCTTGTGCGAGTGAATCAAGCATGTGATCATAGAGTAATTTGATTTTGCTGATCCCATGATAAATTTTAATGGCGTTGGTGGTACTTTGACAGTTCATATAAGAGTTCATTAGCTGGGGCATCATTTCTTGTAGTAGCTGTTTTTTTTGCTCTAACAACATTTCCAGCTTGTTTGGTGCTTCTGGCACATATAATTTTCTTGTGCCTTTTATCTCAATATGAAACAAGCCCTTCTCAATAAGCGCGTTCAGACAGCTGTACACGGTTGCCCGCTTAATGCCGCTTTCTAAGGATAAGTTTTGAGCCGTAGCCGGCCCTAGTTTGATAGCTGAGCAATATAGTAGGGCTTCTTTGTCACCAAGACCGAGTTCGCAAAGCTTTAATGCAAGGTTTTTTTTCATGTTACCCAATGTTGTCACTATTGCCGACAAAATAGTGCTTTATGCTAATACACTCTGGACCTATACTCTAGCGTATGTAGCTAAGCAATTTCTATCAAATTCAATGAACGGGTAGCACAGATCACCATGTTAAGTCTTATTATCATTTGTATCATTGCAGGTGCTTTTGGTTCAATTCTACAAGGCATTATTGGCATAGGCACCGGGGTGATTATTGTGCCTTTATTGACCTTTTTGTTGCCTGATTATGGCATTTCACAGGAGAATGCCTCGCATATTGCCTTAGCAACGTCGATGGCTGCTATTGCTATCAATTCAATAACCGCGCTTATTTCTCATCAACGTCACCAAAATATTCAATGGCCGGTATTTAATAAAATGGTGCTCTTTAGCCTTCTTGGGGCAGGTCTTGGCGCATTTGGGGCAAGCTATGTGTCTGGGTTTTATCTAGAAGGCATCTATGGGCTATTTTTGCTGGTGATTGCTGCGTTGATGTTGATACAAAGATCAATCCATGAGCCTATCGACGATATGCCAGTAATTTCATTTCCAAAACTCGCTACAGGCGGACTAGGGGTTGGTTTTATTGGGAGCGTGCTGGGCTCTGGTGGCGGTATATTAATGGTACCTTTACTTCATAAATTTAAAGTAAAAATGCGTTATGCTGTTGGCACATCGACCTTAATCGGATTGCCAATCTCGCTGATGGGAACAATGACCTATTCCATTATGGGGGCAACCAAAGCAACAATTCCGTTTGTCGTTGGCTATATTCACTGGCCTGCACTACTCGCTTGTTCATTGGCGGGACTAATTTGTGCGCCACTTGGGGTAAAGCTGGCCTCTAAGCTTCCTAACCATATTGTCAGAAAAATATTTGCCTACAGTATGATTGTGGTTGGTTTAAAAATGATTCATCATCTATCTTTACAATAAAAAATAGTTTTATTATTTTAATTACACTAAAATGTTGATATTGCTATTAGATTGGACCCATAACCAGTGCCATAGTAATACTCAAATTTTAGTCTATAACTTTATATGAGCTTAAAACTTTATATAAGAGAAGTGATGATGCAAAGAATTATATGTGCTTTTATATTAGTTATTCTTCCTAACATTATTATCATTCCATCGGTTATCGCGCAAAAACAAAAGCAAGAGCAAGAGCAACAAATACCGCCTCAGGAGATCTATGATGCCTGCGTTAATAAGGAAGTCGATGAGCCTTGTTCCTACATCGATGATAAAAGTAAAACCTTAAAAGGGAAGTGTGTAAAAGATTCTAGAGTGATTGTTTGTATCCCAGAACCTGAGCCCGAGCACAAAGAGTAATTTAACCAATATCCTGCTATTGAATCCCAAACCAACCACCTGTATCGCCGCCTGCCCAACAAATTGAACCCGGGCAGGCTAAAGGCAAATGTTTAGCGCACAGAGAATTAAACTCTGTAGCTGCACTAATATCTTTATCCTCATAGCCTGCAGGTACGCAAATTCGCTGATGGTATTTTCCAGGAACGCGAATTTGTCC
>JBFXKR010000174.1:0-4849 GCA_050173595.1 Candidatus Berkiella sp. | reverse complement strand
AGGTTTTTTGAGATTCTATTTGTTAGTTATTATTTCTATTTTTTTCATCTTTGGGTACTCTTATAACCATGGGCTCTGCTCTTATATACTTGCTAATAAAGGAATTAGGGGTATCGCTGTTTGGCGTGACATCAGCTGTATCTTTGGGCGTGTATACTTGAGATTCATTGGTAATTTGGTTAAACGGACCTTTATATTGTCCGTTTGACTTATCTATGTTGTATTCATACATAATGCCATAGGCCATTATCATGGGATAAGCATAAATAAATGCTTCCTCAGCTATGGCCTGTACTTCACCTTTTTTCAAATCATTTGCAAAAGAGGTGGGTATGAATAAAGAGGTTGCCGCTAATGCTGTTAGCGTTATCAGCGCTGATTTGTTAATCATATATTTTCCTTTGTCGGGAATGCCCAAAATATAAAATATAGATTAATTGTGAGGTATTACTTTCAAAACTTACGCTAAGGCTTGCTTTAAATCATCAAGCAGATCAGCGCTATCCTCAATGCCCACTGAAATCCGTACCAGTGAATCAGTAATCCCTATTTTTTGGCGGTGTGCCTGTGGTATGGCGGCATGGGTCATCACGCTTGGATGTTCAATCAAAGATTCAACACCCCCTAAGGATTCAGCTAGGGTAAATATTTCTAAGCGTTTAAAAAAAGTGCTTAGAAAATCCTGATCGCCGTTTAAATCAACACTTATCATGCCACCAAAGTCTCTCATTTGATCTTTGGCTAGTTGATGTTGTGAGTGTTCGCTTAGGCCTGGATAATAAACTTTATTGACTTTGGGATGGCTTTTGAGAAACGTTGCTATTTGCATAGCATTATGACAATGGGCTTGCATACGTACATGAAGTGTTTTAATGGAACGTATGAGTAAAAAGCAATCCATTGGGCTGGGTATGGCGCCTATAGCGTTTTGCAAATAATAAAGTTTTTCTGCTAAAGCGCTATCATTTACAACTAAGGCACCACCAACAATATCAGAATGCCCCCCAATATACTTTGTTGTTGAATGACAAACAATATCAGCGCCAAGCTCAAGTGGTGTTTGTAAAAAAGGGGTAGCAAATGTGTTATCAACAGCAACTAAGGCATTTTGGTTTTGCTTTTTATTGATGTCACAAATGGCAGCAATATCAATTAGTTTCAATAAAGGGTTAGAAGGCGTTTCAAGCCACACGAGCTTTGTTTTATCAGTGTAAGCTTGCTTGAAGGCTGCAAGATTGGTCATATCACACTGCGTTGAAGTTATTCCCCACTGTGAGAATACATTAGCAAGTAAACGTAAAGTGCCACCATAGACATCATCTGAGACAATAACATGATCGCCGGGTTGTAAATACTGCAACACGGTATTAAGTGCTGCGCAGCCAGAAGAAAAACAAAGACCATATTGGCCCTTTTCTAATGCTGCTAAATTTGCTTGTAGTACATCTCGGGTTGGGTTGGCAGTTCTTGAGTATTCATATTTACCAACTGGATGAGCAGGCGTTATTTGTTTAAAGGTAGAGCTCAAATAAACTGGCGGCATGACGGCACCGGTGTGATCGCTATCAAACCCACTGTGAATAGCTTTTGTAGCAAAGCCTAAGTTGTTTTTTTCGCGCATTTAAAATCCGTTTTCTTGCATCCAAGTATCGTTTAAAAACTTTGAAATATAACGTGAGCCTGAATCGGTGATTAAGGTGACTATTGTTTTTCCTTGACCCAATTCCTTAGCCAATTCACAAGCAGCATGCACGATAGCGCCAGAAGATCCGCCGCAAAATAGGCCTTCTTCTTTTACCAAACGTCTTGCCATGCTAAAAGCTTGATTATCATCGGTTTGTCGCATTTGGTCAATCACTGAAAAATCGAGTGCTTCGCATAAAATATCTTCACCGATGCCCTCAACTTTGTAAACTTGGGGCTCAACTAATTGATGCGTATAAAAATAGTCATAATGAACGCTGCCAATGGGATCAACACCGATAATTTGAATATCTTTAGATTTTTCTTTTATAAATCTTCCAACACCAGAAATGGTACCACCAGTGCCAGTGCCTGCTACAAAGGCATCAAATTTACCCGTAGTTTGGTGCCAAATTTCAGGTGCAGTTGAATGATAGTGAGCGGCGATATTATCTTGATTATGATATTGATTTACATAAAAGGCCCCAGGTGTTTCTTTGGCAATCTGTTTTGCTTTATTAACATAATGTTCAGGCGAATCACCTGGTACATCTGTTGGGGTCACAATAACTTGCGCGCCAAAGGCTTTAAGAGAATTAATTTTTTCTAAACTCATTTTATCGGGTAAAGTAAATATGCTGCGATAGCCTTTAACAGCTGCAATCATCGCAAGTGCAAGTCCGGTATTACCTGAGGTGTTTTCTACAATGACGCCGCCTTTTTTTAGTAATCCTTTTTTTTCGGCTTGCTCAATAATGTAAAGTGCCATGCGATCTTTAATTGAGCCGCTTGGGTTCATAAATTCACATTTGACCAGCACGGTTGCCGCATTTTTGCCAACGACATGGTTTAATTTGACTAAAGGCGTGTTACCAATGCATTGCAGGATATTATCTGAATAAGGCATGCTAAAACCTTGTTGTATAAGGCTAATATACATAAAGGTATAGCAAAGAAAGTGCGTTTTATCGCATACTTGACAATAAAAACAGTACGTTACCCAAGTTTTAGCTGTTTTTTAGCGTTGACGTATTTGTCAGTGCTAGGAGACAAAGGAGAGAGCGCTTGTCTTCTTTTTGCGCTTTTTGTGCCATAAAGCGGTGTCAGTGGCGCTTTATGCAACAAAAATTCCTCTGGAGCTTGTAAAGAATTTTCTGTTGCTTGTTTTGCTTGGGACGTTTTATCATTTTTATTTGCGAATTTTTGCATGATAAACTTACGAACGGGTATAACATCCGTCAAGCAAACTTTTTGTAGCGTTAACATATCAAACGTAATTGATGCCTTATGCTCAAAGCTATCGCCTTTGCCATCTTTGATTATCATGGTTAAGCTCTTGAGTAGCCGAATAGCTTCAAAGCCAGGCACATATTCAGGGATTATACTCAGATATATTGCAGGATAAGCCCCTTTTTTAAATAAGAGCCTCTTGATAACAGGATTGACAAGCTCCATTGCCATATTGGCATATTTGGTACCTAAGCCTAAATTACTCACGATTTGACTTTTATCGCCTATAAAGCTGTGTGAGATAAAATGTACCCAATGCATGGTGTTAGGATCTGCAGTAATCCCCGCTTTTTTGAGCGCCGTGTTTGCGGGAATTCCCATGACTTTATTTTGAGAGACAGCACGTGGCGCTAAGCCTTCCCTTTTGCGTTTTCTTATTAATGCTTCAGTTGCTTGAATTTGCTTCTTGGTAATTTTGATATCAACAAAGCCTTTAAGCGAGGCTTTTGGAATCGGGGATTGTTTAATCCAATTAGCAGGTTTTTTGGGGATGGTGATGTTTTGATTATTTATTTTAGCTTCAGATAAGAAAAGTACATAAGCGCCGTCATCACAATCAATCATGCGAGAAGGAAATAACTTTGATCCTAAAGGCGTGGTCACAAAGCGAGTGAAAGGTCCCTTGTCAGGCGTTGAAAGCGTGACTTTGCTGGGTGAAATCAGTGTTGAAGCATGTTTTTTGTTCGGGGTAAATAATTGCGTCTCTAAATTAGGTTTGGTGCTGGTTGTGTTCAATATCACCGCTTTTGGCGCTGGAGACAGTGCACTTTGATTTAACTTAAATAAATTTTCTACAGTAAAAGCGCTAGGATCAATTGGCCTTGAGCGACTTGAGCCCAAACGAAAAGCAGGATCTGGGTTTTTGCGCCTTTTTTTCCTTTTGGTTGCTTTAGTATTGAGCAGTTTTTGTTTTAACTTGGGGCCTTCGTTGCTCATTTTGGCATAACTACACGTAATTAGAAGTTCAAATGCTATTATAAAGGGTGCTTACTAGGTTGGCTATGATTATTTTGGATAATTTGCCGCAATGGGTAAACGCCTGCCAATTCCGAAAGCTTTTCGTTGCACACGAATAATCGGAGCAGATTGGCGACGTTTAAATTCCGCATTATCCACCATCTGGTGTACTTTTTTTATCATTGGACCAGGCATTTTGCTCACCTGATTTTGATAAAGATCATATTCTGCTTTAGGTAACAGATTCCCTTCAATGTAGAGTTTTAATATGGGATCAAGCTCCTCATAGGGGGGCAAAGCGTCAGAATCTTTTTGGTTGGGCGCTAATTCAGCGCTTGGGATCTTAGAGATGATAGTTGCAGGGATAGCAAGGGTAGGATTAATTTGATTAAAGTAATGCGCCAATTCATACACTTGTGTTTTATAAAGATCACCAATTAAGTTAAAACCGCCTGTCATATCACCATAAATGGTAGTATAGCCTACACTCAGCTCACTCTTGTTGCCGGTAGATAATACTAATGCACCGGTTTGATTTGAGTATTCCATTAAAATTCTGCCGCGTAAACGGGCTTGCATGTTTTGCTCGGTTAATGAATGTGGTTTTTCAGAGAATACTTTTTCAAAACGCGCTAAACTGAGTGCAAACTCATCTTCTATTGAGACAGTAAACATTTTTACTTTAAAAATATCACATAGTAAAGCGGCATCCTCTAAACTTCCTTTGGAAGAGTAGCGAGAAGGCATTGCTAATGCCGTTACATTTTCGCTTCCCAGGGCTTTGACCGCCAAGGCGAGTGTGATAGCGCTATCAATGCCACCTGAAACACCAATCACCACTTTTTGAAAGCCACTTTTTAGCGCATAATCTTTTAAACCTAATATGGTTTGTTGATAAAATAGGGCGCTGTCACTTAAT
>JBFXKR010000173.1:0-4851 GCA_050173595.1 Candidatus Berkiella sp. | reverse complement strand
AAAAAATGACACCAATCAAAATATTTTAGAACTCGCCGGTGGAGACAGAGCGAGTGGCGGCATTATTGATGTAACCTATCACGATAAAGTGCTAACAATTGAACAACGCGCAACACCACGTGAAATTTTTCAAATTTGCCTAGAGAAATTAAACCCTCCTAAAAAATTACCTGATGATAGCTATCTTCCAGATTGTGCCATATGTGATGGCGGCACGGTTGTTCGACAAGGTGATATTGCCAATCCAAAAATAGTTCAAATTAAGCTCAACGCGCAAACGACTCCTGATTTTAATGATGCTAATTCCACGCTGATGTCTAACTATTATAATGCGCACAAAGCAAGGATAGCTTCTGGCAATTTAACTTTAGATGAAAATGGTATGAAGCAATTTGCCCAAGCGGTGCTTGAAGGGCACTAAATACTAAAGAACTGGCAAAACCTATCTTTTAAACATCCCTGCCCCATTGTTGTTATGCTCGTTGCTAGCACCTAGACATGCCTGTCCCATCAATACCTACCATCAATACCTTATAAAGCGACCAAACGCTAAACATCAATTTATAGGTCGGGCATTTTCTTATTTTTAGACATGCCTGTCCCGTCGTTACCATAATCTTTATGCCTGTCCCGTCGTTACAGCCTACCAACCCATTTATGCCCGTCCCTTCGAGCACCCACTCCTTCTCTTAATTTACAGGGCATGCAACAGGCATCCCAAAAAGTTCTGTTTTTATTTTCAGTATTTTGAAAATAATTTTGCTTACCCCCGTTATAAACCATTGTGTGTTGGTTAACTAAGGCGTAGCGTAGAGGTTAAAACATTAGAAATGAATCTTAATGTATTTACACAAAATTAAATCGAGGCTGGTACACACTTAGCTAAGAAAAAACTTGGGAAATAATTAAAGAATTTAAGTTGTAAATAAATTTGGAGAGTTTTATGAAAATTTCAAAACCAATCTTAGTAACAGTTTTGACATTAGCGACTAGTCCTGTTTTTGCTCATGATGAGATGAGCTGTACTTCATTTGCAGTTCCCGGTGAAGGCACTGGTATAGAGCAGGGCTCTTATGGCAGTGATATCAACTGGGCGGGAACCATCGTCGGCGGTTATATAGACGCAAACGACCAAGAACACGGTTATATACGTGCCCCTAATGGCAGCATCACCAAAATTGATGAGGCGGCTCTAGGAGCAATAGCATCATCGGCAGCCGCCATCAATCTATATGGAGCAATTACGGGATCTTATGTTGACGCAAACGGAGACCTACATGGTTTCGTGCGCTCGCCTAAGGGCACCTACACAACCATCGATCCACCTGGCTCAGTGGCAACGCAACCCTCGAACATTAATGCTGTTGGGGCGATTACGGGACTTTATATAGATGCTAATAATAAGCGTCATGGTTTCTTGCGCGCAGCAAACGGAACATACACTTCATTCGATGCCCCAAACACTGATAACGTCACAAACCCGAGAGGCACAAACGGTTTTGATATTAATCTATATGGGGTGATAGTGGGAACCTCTCGTGATGGGAGCAATGTCCGCCATGGATTTGTGCGTAACCCCAACGGCTCAATCACCGCATTTGATGCCCCCAATGCAGGTACAGGACCAGGCCAGGGCACATTTGGAGTTTCTATTAATCCATTTGGTGTAATATCAGGCCTTTTTGTTGATCAAAACAATGTCCGACACGGATATTTGCGTACTCCTAATGGTCAAATTACTCAATTTGATGCCCCAGGCGCTGGGACTGACGCAGGACAAGGTACATGGTTGGAATCCGGGGCTGGATCTACCATTAACGCGCTTGGCACTATCACAGGATTTTATTATGACGCGAACAATTTCTTACACGGTTTTGTGCGTGCAGCTAACGGCACAATCAAAACTTTAGATTATCCAGGTGCACTAAATACAGAACCCGCAAGTATTAATGATTTGGGGGTTATCACGGGCACATTTACTTACGAAGACGGTGCCTTACATGCCATGGTGTGCAAACCGAGTCGAAAATAAAAATCAAAATTGGCATCTGGCATGTGATTAAGATTTACACGATTTACAGGACAGGCATTTTCTTATTTTAGACATGCCTGTCCTGTCATAATCGGTCTCATAATCGTTACCAACCCATTTATGCCTGTCCCCCAGTGTCCCTTTATATGCCTGTCCCATTGATTCTTTAGACATGCTTGTCCTGGCCGTTAGCCCTTCGTTGAAGCCCTTGTGCGTCGGTTAACTTAGGCGTAATGTTAAAGTTAGAGCTTGAAAATGACCTTCAATGTACCTACACAAAATTAAATTTGAAATAGGTGCACGGTTACGTAGATTTTTGCTTTGAGTTGAATAATTAAGTTTATTTGCACTCATGAAAGAGATCGGTTATGAAAACACACCTGGGCGCTAAAATTAAAGTACTACTCTTTTGCTTATTCATCGGGTGTTTTGGAACTGCCAACGCCGGCGCTTCAACAGATCCGGTTGGGGCCGTATTTGTGTCTTCAAATTCATCAACCACCAATTCAGTTCATATGTATTTAGTTTCAAAAGCAGGCGATCTTTCAGAGGTGCCTGGATCACCTTTCTCTGTTTTAGTCACGCCTCAAGTTACAGGCTCTGGCTCGGGCCCGGGAGCTACTTTAGCAGGCGATCCGCTCGCATCTCAGTATTCATTGATTGTAGATAAAGAACGAAAGCTTCTATTTGTGGTGAATGCGGGAAGTGGTTCAGTTTCTTCTTTTCAAATTTTACAAAATAAACTCGTTGCAGCAGATACTAAACCTTCGGGAGGATTGTTTCCGGTTAGTCTAACCTATCACGATGGTATTCTCTATGTTGTAAACACAGGCAACACAGCTAATATCCAAGGCTTCTTTGTGAACAAAAAAGGTAAGCTTATCCCGATCCCAAAATCAAATATCCCTTTACCATACTCAAGCGGCTTTCCAGTAGGTAGTCAAGGACAGCCCCAAATTGCACAAATTCCGGGTCAAATCAGCTTTAGTCCAAGCGGAAAGCAGTTGCTGGTTCTGGGTAAAGAAGGGCCTGATTTGAGGATTTTTGGCCTTCCTGACTCAATTCCACTTCCTGGCGTGCAAGGTCCTGGTCACCTGTTTGTCTACCAGATGGGACAAAATGGTGTTCCAAAAGGCGATCCAACCATTTACACATTTCCACTGTCGCCGTGCATGGTGTGCGACGGCGGGGCTTTTATGAAAGAGCCTTTTTCATTTACCTTTGTAGGTCCTTATGTCGTTGTCGTTGAATTCTTTGGGAACAGTTTAAACGGCCCAAATCCGTTTGAGGGCAGTGCAGTATCTTCCTTTAAACTTATGAAAGATGGCACATTGGATCCGATTAGTGTTTCAGTTCCCAGCAACCAAGGCGGCGTATGTTGGATAGTGCTTGGAAAAGGAAATCGACTTTATACTGCCAATGATTTAACCGACAACATTTCTCTTTACTCAATCAGCTCCAATGGTGGATTAACATTAGAGAACGCATCAGCGGGTGTTGTAGGGCCTGGCGCAGCTAGCTTTCCAGATTTGGCTTTTCCGCTGGATATCGCCATCGGTAACAAAGGCCGAACGCTATATCAATTAACACCTGGCCCCTTAAACGCACCTGGCGCTCAAATTCACGCCTTTTCTATTCATCCACAAACAGGCCAGCTCACAGCGATTGGGACAACGAATGTAGGGACTGTTCCGTTAAATGGTCAAATGGGAATGGCAACGTTGGATTTTGATGATAGCCATCATCACAACAATGGTAAAAACCATTAAACATGGTATTCACAAAATCGTAACATAACAGGCAGTCTGATTTTTAGACATGCCTGTACCTTTGATAGCGTTACTAGCAATTGACCCTTTAAGAATAGGTGCTCATTCAGCCTTTAAAACCTTTTGGCAGATCCCATACCTTTAGGGCTTGCTGGCGAGGTTGGATTTCCCCCATTTTTCTTTGCGTCCCTTTTATCTTTTCGTGCTCGCATTTGTAAATAACGCGCAGAAGGTTGAGGCGTTGGCGCTGCTGGTGGTGCAGCAGTAATAGCAGCCTTTGAGAAGCTAGAAACCAATTGTAAAACCTCAAGTGTTTCAGTGGCTTGTTGCTTTTGTTCTTTTAGCGCTTGATTTATTTGTTTCTCTTGTTCAAGTTGTTTTTGCAATGCTATCACTCTTTGTGACAGCTCATCTTGGCTTTCTTCATCATCGCTTTGAGATGATGACTCTTCATATTTAGTAATACCATTAATGCTCATGGGCTAATCTCTTTAAATTATTAAGTTTATAGTGCTATTTTTTTAGTTGCAGAAATAAATCGCGCAAGGAGGCGGGAGATAAAATTTCTTCTTTACCTTCTTTTGTAAACTGTGCTCCTTGATATATTTCACATTTTGAAAATGAGCGGTTTTGCCAGGGATTGTTTATCTGGCGACCAATTTTTGATTTTTCAGGATAAAAAGTTGCGGTTTTGACCAAATCACGCGCTTTGGCTTCATTAGCAGCACGAACGACAATGGCGTCGATTTTTTTAAATTGCGCAGTCGGCCAAAGGGGATTAAAAGGGGTAAGGATATATAATTGCATAGTGCTCTCTTTACGACCTATTACAGGCACACAAGTTTGCCAGTTAGTATGAAAATAAACAAGCGCTAATCACACAGGACACACATATTCTACAAAGATGCTTATAACTAAATCTCAATAATGTCTGTCCTGTCACTTTTTTGTCCAAAATACCTGTATATGCGATAAGCGAACGTGATATTTTGGCTGGTATTTTCAATTATCTTCGTCTGCCATGGCCATGATAGATCGGAAGAGCGTCGT
>JBFXKR010000172.1:0-4855 GCA_050173595.1 Candidatus Berkiella sp. | reverse complement strand
AATGCTTGTTCTTTTGACTCAAACGTTCTTTCTTCATTAAGCATTTTCTTGGCTTATTTGTTCTAATACAGGTAAAACTTCTTTTTCAAAGCGACTTACCGATACAGGTCCATACAAATGAAATCGTATCATCCCCTTCTTATCAACAATAAAGGTCTCAGGTGTTCCCATTAAACCTAAATTCAACCCCAAACTGCCCGTTTCATCATTCATCAAGTATTGGTAAGGATCGCCTTTATCTTTTATTAAGTAATTAACTTTGTTAGCATCATCACGATAGACAATACCAATCAAAGGATAAGGCCACTTACGGTGAATTTGGATCCACTCACTGTGCTCTTTAACACAGGCACCACACCATGTTGCCCATACATGTACGATGCTCAATTGTCCTTTAACATTGTCCAGCGAAACCAACTTTTCTGAAGAACGAACATCTTTTAATGTGAAAGCTGGGAAGTAACTTTGATCTGATGGTGCTTCATTTTCAGGCAGACTCATTGAACGATATAGCAACAATAAAATCCCACCTAGCACCATAGCAGGAATGAACCGCAACCAGCGTTTTTGTAAAATAGATTTCATTATGCTCGCCTCTTTGTGATTTCTCTAAAATTGTTAACACTCGCTATTATCGAGCCTAAAGCGACCAGCAGCCCGCCCAGCCAAATAAATCGAATAAACGGTTTAATATAGATTCGCGTTGCCCAACTACCATTTTCTAAGTGCTCTCCTAAGGCAATATAAAAGTCCTTAAAAAGCGTTGGTACAATGGCGGTTTCAGTCATCGGTAAATTACGTGGCATAAAATAGCGCTTTTCAGGGTATGCCTGATATAACAAAATATTATTTTTCTTGATTTCAAAGGTTGCTTTTACGCCTTCATAGTTAGCACCTTTTGTGTCTTCAAGCGCACTAAAGACAAACTCATACCCATTTATGACGGTGTCTTGCCCAACTTTCAAACCAAGCTCGCGCTCAGTCTCTAAACTAACACTTAAGGCAATGCCAAGTACCGACAGCCCTACCCCAAGGTGAGCGAATATCATGCCACCTCGTTTGAGAAAATGCCCACGACCTTGAAAAGCTATGAACACAGTGGACAATATTAACAAAACGGCTAATTGCAAGCCGATAATAGCCATCCAGGAAAAGCCATCAAACAGCCATTGTAACGCTAAAGTTATTAAGAGGGTGAGTGTCATCATCATCAATTTGAATTTGAACTTTAACTTAAGGCTTTGCCACTTTAAGTGCGGCGCTATAGCCATTAATGCTAAGATAACGAGCATCATAGGATTAAAAACATGGTTAAAATAAGGCGGCCCCACTGACAGATTCTCATCAAAAAGGATCTGCGCCAAAATTGGATAGAGTGTGCCTAGAAGTACGGTTAAAGTGGCAACATACAAAATGATGTTACCAAACAACATCAACGAATCTTTATTATGAATAGGCGATTTTGCATCTTCTTTAGCAAAACCTTTCAACAAATACAGCCCAAACGCAAACGCAATCACAATTGCGATAAAGCCAAGAATGAACGAACCTCGCAAGGGATCACTTGCAAAAGCATGAACTGATGAAATAACGCCTGAGCGCACTAAAAAGGTGCCAATCAAGCTCAATATAAAGGCACTCAGTGCAAGCAATAAACTCCAAGCATGAAATAATTTTCTTTTATCACTAAGATAAAGCGCATGAACTAAAGCAGCAGATGCTAGCCAAGGCATAAAGGAAGCATTTTCAACGGGATCCCAAAACCACCAGCCTCCCCAACCAAGCTCATAATAAGCCCACCAACTCCCTAAAGTAATGCCTACAGTCAAAAAGGCAAAAGCCATTAATGCCCAAGGTCTTGCTAAAGCTGCAAAATCAACCTTGTTATCAGTTTTATGAATCATTGCACAAATAGCAAAAGCAAAAGGCACGGCTAACCCGACATATCCCATGTATAAAAAGGGTGGATGCAGTACGAATCCTGGATCTTGAAGTAAAGGATTCAAATCAGCGCCATCAGTAGGAGCAAAAGGTAAGAGACGCGTAAAAGGATTTGAAGTGCATAGTAGTAACAATAAAAAGCCAACACTGATAGCAGTTAAAACGGCAAATAAGGTTGAGCTCACGTTCTGTGGTAGTTTTTTTGCATATAAACTTAGCAGAAAGCTCCACAGTGCAAGAATCAAAGCCCATAATAAAAGTGAGCCCTCATGTGCGCCCCATAAAGCACAAAGCTTATAGATCCAAGGTAAAGTCGTATGAGAATTTTGAGCAACATATAAAAGCGTGAAATCATCTTGCGCAAAGCAGCTCATCAAGGTAGCAAAGCTAACCAAAATAAAAAGAAATTGCATCCTGATAGCAGGAATGGTTAGCTGATTTACAAATGCCAAACGACGCCAATGCTGGGCATTAGCTGCCATGAATCCAACCAGTGACATCATTAACGCCAATATGAGCGAAAATACCCCAAGTTCAGGTGTCATCCTGCTTTTCCTTTTAAGGCTGATGCAACTTCAGGTGGCATATAATTTTCATCGTGTTTAGCAAGCACCTGACTTGCTTTAAATTCCCCGTTTTGCTCTAAAACACCTTGGACAACCACGCCCTGATTCTCTTTAAATAGATCTGGCAAAATCCCTTGATATCTGATCTTGATCTGTTTATTGAAATCGGTGATCACAAACTCAACCCCAAGATCAGGATAACGAACCACACTGTTTTTCACGACCATACCACCCACACGGATTGTTTTATGCGATGGGATCTTTTCAAGTAAAAGCTCAGAAGGCGCGTAAAACAAATTGATATTTTGTTTAAGCGCAAATAATGTCAATGTCATTGTCAACCCAAGACCTGCTATCAACATAACAACGACCATCAGTCGCTTTTTGTGTACAACAGACATTAAGAACTTCTTTTATTAGCATTCATAAGTTTACGCTCTACTCGCTTAGCTTCTCTTTTAGCGCGGAGCAATAGAATCAACATGCCCCCTAACACTAAACCATACGATGGCCAAATATAGATGCCATATCCGCCCATTTCCCACATTTTTTTTCCTTAACGCCCTAACATCAGGCTGACCCACTGATTGTGCCCCTCTCGTACTAAGATTTCAGTACGAACGCGCATACAAATAACCGCAATCACATAACAACTAAAACTGACTATCATCACGATTAATGGTATTACCATGCTTTTATCTATTGATGGGGTTGCAAGTTTAGAGATGGTTGCGCCTTGGTGTAAGGTGCTCCACCAGTATACCGAATAATGAATAATGGGAATGTCTATAACGCCAACCAAAGATAAAATAGCACACGCTTTTGAAGCCGTGCGCTTAGAAGGAATAGCCGCATACAACCCCATATAGCCTAGATATAAAAATAAAAGTATGAGCTCAGAAGTTAACCTTGCATCCCAAATCCACCAGGTGCCCCACATGGGCTTACCCCAAATAGCACCAGTTAGCAAAGCAGCAAAAGTAAAAAACGCCCCCACTGGCGCGATATTTTTAGCAATCATATCGGCTATTTTGATACGCCAAATTAAATATATTGCGGAGAAAAAGGCAATTGCAACATACATGAGTAAGGATAAAAAGGCACAAGGCACATGAACATAAATAATGCGAAAACCATCCTTTTGTAGGTAATCCATCGGCACCACAAAAAGACCTGCATAAGTACCATAGGCTATTCCAAGCACGCCAAGCACTAAAAACCACGACTGTATCGCACCTAAAAAATAGTAAAAACGGCGCGGCGAACCTAAACTTGTCAGTATTTTTATCATCATTTAATCCATCGCAACGCTAAGTGCGCCAGCTGCACCATGCGGCGCTAGCGTTAATGTGAGTACCGAAATGGCAGCAAGTAATGTCATCTGAAATATGGGCAGTGTTGACTCAAACAGTAACACAACGGCGCTTTCTCCAAGAATTAATACCGGAACATATAGCGGTAATAAAATAATTCCTAAAAATAAGCCTGAACGCGGCATTGATAGCGTTAGTAAAACGCCTATCATTCCCAGCAACGTGATAGCAGGACTACCAAGAAGCAAACATAAAACGAAGACACCGGTTTGAGCGATATCAAGCTGCATAAACATACTTAAGATGGGTAATAACAAAATTAATGGCAAACATGACACTAGCCATAACGCCGCAGCTTTGGCTAAAAGCAACCACCACAATGGATGCGGACTCAGCGCTAACTGCTCCAATGTTCCGGATTCCATTTCACGACGAAATATTGATTCAATGGTAAATAAAGACGTTAATAAAAAAGCTATCCAAATAATGGCTGGGGAAATTGACATCAGCATCTGATTATCAAATCCCAGGCCAATGCCAAATAAAGAAATAAAAACAATAAAAAACACCAGAGACTGCACCCACTCGGCCCGATGTCGCATCATCACCGAGATATCTTTGCTAATGCTCTCATAAAATATTGACATCATAACTGCACTACTTGATGTAAATGATTCACAGCATGATGGCTTGCCATAATAACAAGACCTTTGGCTAACAAATGCAGGCGGATCTGCTCTGACACAACATCTATAGATGCTTTATCAAGTGAAGTGAAGGGTTCATCTAGCAACCAGACAGCTTTGCGCTTGAGCAGCAATCCACAAATAGCCACTTTTCTTCTTTGTCCCTGTGATAGTTGATAACAAGGCAAATCAGCTTTGGAAGATAAAGATAAGCTTTCTAATAGCATCGAAAAAGCCTCCCTATTTAAGGTGGCTTTCGCTAAGTGTACTTGTAAAGACACATTTTCTTTGACTGTCAGATTAAGGTTAATACCATCTTTGTGCCCCAAATAGGCCATTTCCTGCTTAT